>CAYVVX010000319.1:0-6544 GCA_964455315.1 uncultured Planctomycetales bacterium
GTCGCGATCCAGAGGAATCTCCGGGTCGTCGATACCATGGACGAAGAACAGGTCGATGGTGTCGATGCGCAGCCGCTTCAGTGCCGCTTCCGCCTGCGCATAGAACTGATCCGGCTCCATCACCTTCGTCTTGGTGACGACAACCACGTCGTCGCGCTTCCCGCTGCGTTCCAGCCAGTTGCCGAGCTCCCCCTCGGCCTTACCACCGACATACCTGATCGAGTTATCGAAATAGCGGATGCCGTTCTGGTAGGCGAACTCGATCAGCCGCGGCCCGTACTCCGGGAAACTCGCCCCGAACCCCAGCCGGCTGACCTTCAACCCGCTCTTGCCCAGCGGAAACCGCTCGACGTCGTCAGCTTTCACCGGTTGCGTGGTCGTTTCCGCCGCCCACGCCGCCGGTGCGGTCGCCGCCAGCCCGGCGCCGAGCAGCCCGCGGCGGGAGAGCCGGTTCGCCGAGCCATCATCAGCCGTGTGACGATCGTGCATACGACTTCCCCAATCTAAAGACCATCATCAGGACAGAAACTGCCGCAGATCAACCGCATAGCCCTGCTCAAGCGACTTCATGGCCGCCGCTCCGCCCTGGTTCTTCGCGGAACCGCAGCTGCAACCGCCGTTCGATCCCCCGGACCCGCCGCAGCAGCCGCCCGAGGATGCTGAGGTGCGCGGGCTGTTCGTCGCGATCATGCCGCTGAGGCTCATCAGGGGCGTCGTCCCCGCCAGAGAAGGTCCGCCCGCGGCGCCCTCGCCGCCGTGACTCAGCAGCCGAAGCGACCGGTTCCGTTCGCGTTCCAGGTAGTTCATCGACCTTGTCTCGCCCTCGGCCGTGACGTACACCGCCCGCCGGTCGCCGACCACCGGGCATTCCATCTCGCACAGCCCGCAGCCGATGCACAGCGCGGTGTCGATCTTGGGCACCTTGAATTCGAGGTTGATGGCCGCGACCGCGCCCCGCGTCGGCAGCCTGGCGAATCTTCTCCCGGTGACCAGCTCACCGCTGTCGGCGTCGAGCTCGCCGATCATCAGCGTGTCGCCGTCGTTGCCCAGGATCTGGTGCACCTCGCGGGTGCCGTTGCGGTGCAGCAGCTCCAGGTGGTACGACGTCGTGGTGTCGCCCTTGTACTCGTCCCGACGGAAGCCGCACGCCTCGCCGAAGGCCTGCCCCGGCGGCGGGTAGTCGGCCAGCCGCACCGTCACCGGCGTCGCCTCGACCACCTGTTTCTTGCCGTCGCGGACCAGCAACTGCTTGTACTCGGCATGAATCGCCTTCGGCGACGTCGGGCACACTTCCTCGCAGACCACGCAGGGAATGTTCTTCGACCACGGCAAACAGCGCCCGAAATCGTAGTGGGCGGTGCCCAGCTTGACCGGGCCTTGCGTAACGAAGTCACCGAGCCCGAGCTTCTCCTCGATGGTCAGCCGCTGGATCGCCCCGGTCGGGCAAACCTGCCCGCAGGCGGTGCAGTTGAGCTGGCAGAAGCCCATGCGGAAATTCATGATCGGCGTCCACAAGCCTTCCAGCCCCGCCTCCAGCATGGCCGGCTGAAGCACGTTGGTCGGGCAGACCCGGATGCACTGGTCGCACTTGATACACCGCTCCAGGAACTCCAGCTCCTCGACCGAGCCGGGCGGGCGGACCACCTTGGTGGAGAAATCCTTGGTGGACTTGCCGGCCAGCCGGGCGAAGGGGAAGAACAGCACGCCCGCGACGGTCGCGAAGATGGCCTTGCGCTTGGGCACGTCCGGCCAGGCGACCTCGTGGCTGCGCTTGGGCAGGATGGAGAAGCTGATCGCGTCGTGGGGGCAGTCCTCGATGCAGTTGAAGCAGACGAAGCATTCGCTCTTGCGCAGCTGGGTGTGCGGGTCGGACGCGCCCTCGCAACTGGTCAAACACAGGTCGCAGTCGGTGCACTTGTTCGGGTCGCGCTCGATCCGCCAGATGGCGAACCGGCTCAGCACGCCCAGCGTCGCCCCCAGCGGGCAGACCACCCGGCAGAAGAATCGCGGAATGACCAGGTTCATGCTCACGAAGAACAGGATCAGGAACCCGATCACCCAGCCCAGCTGGTGGGCCTTGGGGTCGCCGAAATTGAGGAACGCGCCGCCGGGCCCCACGGATTCCATGACCCCATCGACGCTGTTCGAGCCCATGTTCAGAGCCGGAAGCAGCGAGGCGGTGAACGACCGGTGCAGTAGGCAGATCGGATCGAGCAGCCCGATCTGCAGCGAGTGAAACAGCGCCGCGACGATCATGCCCACCAGGATGTAGTACTTGATGGCGTACATCCCGCGGTAGCGGTTGGATTCGATCTTCTGCTTGGCGGTGCGGCCGTTGAACAGCCAGCCGGTGAACTGGTGCATGATGCCGTACGGGCAGATCCAGTTGCAGAAGAACCGGCCCAGGAACAGCGTCGGGATCAGCAGAATCAGCGACCAGATCAGCCCCTTGTACAGCGAGTGCGTGGTGATGCTGGTGGCGATGGACACCAGCGGGTCCACCTCCAGGAACTTGCTGACCCAGAACTGCAGCGCCGGCATGTCGTTCAGATGCGCGAACGTGGTGATGAACACGAAGGTGAGGAACAGTCCCATCACCAGGGTTTGGAAGAGGATTCGGACGGTCGTGATACGCATGATCTAGGGTCGCCAGTTTCCAGTAGCCGGTCGCCAGTTAGAAACACGGAGCAACTGGTGAATCACAGCGTTGTCTCGATGACTTTGCCCTGCTGGTCGTACTCCTGCCAGCTCCTCGCCACCAACCGGCTGGGGTCATCGCCGAACTTCTTCCACGCCATCTCCAGGTAGGTCATTCCCGCCGGATCGCGGCCCAGCAGCTTCTGTGCACACCATGTATCGCAGGCCAGTTGATCCACGCTGGCCACCACGCACGAACGGCCGGCCACACCGCCGACCTTCACGTCGTCGAGCCGGCCGCCGGTCGGGCCGTTCTTCATCATCACCCGCGTGCCGTCGATCACCACCAGCGTCGGCTTCATCATGAAGCCCAGATCGCTGACGATGTTGTGGATGGCCTGGTGGAACTGGTTGCGCCGCCCGCCCAGCAGGCCGTACCAGTTCTTCATGCTCATCGACGCATGGCAAAGGTTGTGGTCCTTGATCGGCGGGATGCCGATCACCTTGTCGGCCTCCTTGAGCGGCTTCCAGAAAATGGGCCAGCGGCCCAGCGCTTCGCCCCTGGTCGGGTCCGGCTCGGTGTCGCGAATCGCCACCGCCGCGTCGTGGGCGTTGGCGTGGATCATCACCTGGGCACCCTCGGACTCGGCGGCGGCCTGGATCTCGCTCTTGGCGAAACAGGCCTGCGGGTTCTCGATGGGATTGTCGGCCACAAGGATCCTGCCCGCGCCGGCCTCGCGGCAGAGCCGGATCACCGCCTTGACCACCTCGGGATTGGTGGTCGCCCCCAGCATCGGCCCGCGATCGAAGCCGACATTCGGCTTGATCATGACCACGTCGCCCTTGCGGATAAACCGCTTCATGCCCTCGCGATCCAGCCCGCCCACCGCGGCCCGGACCATCTGCTCGATCTGCTCCTCATGATTGCCGAAGGCGGCCGAGATCCGCGGCGATGCGGCCGGGAACTCCACCGGTGAGAAATAATCCTTCAGTCGAATCGGCTCCGGCTGCTGCAGTCCCGCATCGCCCTTGGGGTCGTACAGCGAGATCGCCGCGGCCGTGGACAGCCCCGCCGCCGCTACCGCCGCGCCGCCGCGCAGGAGATCCCGCCGACTCAACTCGTGTGGCGCCGGCGGCGTCTCGGGCAGGTTGTTCATTTCATCGTTCGCCATGATCCACTGTCCTTTACCGTGCAGCGGGTACGCCGCCACACAAAACCCCTTACCGCCCCGCCGCAATCGTCGCGGATTCATTCGAACCCATCGCCGTCGGTCCGGCCGGCAGGCCGTCGCGCAGCCTGGTTGCCGCGCCCTCGGCCAGCTCGCGATCGCCTTCGCAGTTGGTCACACCGCCGAGATATACGCCCCGGCAGAATGCGACGGTGAAGTAGCCCAGCGACTCACCCACCATGGTGGCGCCGCCTTCGGTGGCCTCGTCCGCCAGCAGCTTGTCATAACGCCGGGTCGCATCGACCAGCTGATCGTAGAGCTTGCGGGCCGCATCCGGGCTTTCGGCCCGGGTGACAAACATCTGGTAGGTCTTGCCGCCGGTGGAGTAGTCGGCGACGAACACCCGTTCGAGAAACTCGTAACCCAGCGCGCTGGTGGCCCGATAGAGCAGCGAGTTGGCCACCCGATCCTCGCCCGGCAACACCTCGTCGCCCCACAGCACCGTGCCGGTCTCCTCGAAGGTCTGGTCGATGGCCGCGGCGATTCGCCGCGCGGTCTCCGCCGCCTGCTCCCCGCCGTCGACCTGCCCGATCACGTTCACGTAGAACCGGCCCTTCCAGAAGTAGACGCTCGGCCCGGATGCGTAGGCTTCTCGCCCGATGGGAATCATCTCCGGATCGGGACTTCGCTCCGTCCCGTAGATGCCAAAGGCGTTCTCCGGCTCGCCCATGTCGTAAATGTACACGTCGAACGTCTGCCGGCTCTGGCTATCCAGGTACTGCCCGAACCGCAGCTCGACGAAATGATAGGCGCGGTACTGTCCCTCGCGACCGTCGATCTTCTCGTAAAGATTGTCGGTGAACCGCTCAGTCTGCGACGGCACCTGCACGGAACCGCCCACTTCGGCGAATCTGGCCTGGTTCGTGGCGTGCGGTGCCCCCGGCCGCGCTGACGCCAGCCCGAGATTCACGGACATCGGCGACCAGGCGGTATGGGCGGCGACGGCCAGGTCGGCCACCGGTGCCGGCTCGCGCCCCGCGACCACGAAGAGGTACTCCCCCGCAACGAACGCTGAGACGAACCGGCCATCCGCCGCACCGATCACCGCCTCCGGCCCGAGCGAATCGCGCAACGCGGTCAGCGTGCTCCCGTCCGCGGCAGCGGGCGGCGATGCAGGCGTACCCTCGGCCGCATGGTCTTCGTCATGCCCGTCCGCTCCGTCGGACTCCGATTCGTACCCTGAAGTCTCCTCACCTTCGCCGTAATCACCTTCGCCGCCGGATTCACCCTCGTGCACATTCTCCTCGTCGTGAGAAGCGCCGTGTCCGTCCTCCGCTTCGTGTCCACCACCTTCGCCGCCGCCGGTCGCCGTGAGACGCTCGCGAAGCTGACCCAGCACCCTGTCCGCCCCACCGGCGGGCAACTTCATCACCGCCACGGCACCACCGTTTTCGTAGTCCGCCTGCCAGCCCTCCGACAGCTCATCCAGCCCCAGCACCGCCCGGCGAACATAACGCAGGCTCTCAGGAAGCCGTCCCTCCGCCGGCAGAACCCGTTCCGACCAGAACGGACGACCATACACGAGCTGCACCCCGGCCAGCGAACGAACCAGCGGTTCGAGCGAATCACTCTGCACCGTGCGCGACGCCATCTCCGTGTAGTAGCGCCCCGACCAGAAACCGATCCAGCCGCCGGCCATGGGTTCGCCCGTGGAGCCGTTGTATTCGATCAGTTGCTTGAGCTGTTCCTCGCTGACCGCCACCGGCTCCCACACACCCGACCAGCCGCCGCCGCCGAGCTTGAGCGGCTTGGCCTCCGCCGGCTGCCGCGACTTGAAGATGCCGAACGCGTTTTCCGGCGACCCGGCATCGACGATCACCGCGGTGATGGACAGCGTGGCGCCGCCTCCGGCGCTGCAGTTGCAGTACTCACGCAGGTAGGACCACTCGGCGCCGTACTCCTTCATCGCGGCCGCCAGGCCCTCGCCGTTCGGGAAGTCCATGCCGTCGATGGCTCCCGGGTAACTGTGAACCTTGAGCGGGTTCGTGGCCGTCGCCCAGGTCATGTCCGCCCGAACCGGAAAGGCGATCCGCGGTTTGCGCTGATCCCATGGCGCAGGCAACTCGATCAGCATCGCTTCCGCCGTCCGCATCTCATGCGGCGGCGCCGGCGGCGTCATGTTCGCCTGCTCAGCCAGGAACAGCGGGCGCGTGGGCATGTCCACCAGGTCCATGGCCCGCACCATCGCAGGTCTTTCCTCCCGCGACTTCGGGTCAAAGCTCGCGGTCAGCAGGAAGGCACCGATGATCAGGACGATCAGGATCAGCAATCCTGCGCCGATGAACTGCTCGCGGCCGGAGGGTTTGCCGCGCAGGTAGCGCCTGCTGAATAAGGTCGGCATGATGAGACACATCCCAGCGAGCGGCGTCGGAGGAATCCCGTGTGCACCGGCTTTCAGGGCTTCGCCGCCCCCGTCGGCCCAGGCGAAAGCGGCAACACCTTTGATTATCGCGGGTTGCGCGGGGATGTCAAAGAGATTGCGGTGATCAGGGAGCGAATCCGTCGCACCAGGTGTCCGTCTGTGGGACACCTGCACGCGTGCTGCACGGTGCGAACAGGTTGGTGAAGTCGGTCATGTCGATATCCTGCATTCCCGCTTCGCCGCCGTCAGAAACGAAGCAGGCACATCCCGGGGCAAGCGTGAACAATCCCGGTCCGGTGTGGCAGCGCTGAAAGGC
>CAYVVX010000320.1:0-565 GCA_964455315.1 uncultured Planctomycetales bacterium
GCGTGCTCGAGACGCTCGAGGACCGCGCGGGACAGGTCGCCGAGACCGCGGGCCGGGCTGACGATGCAGCAGGAGCCTTCGACGTAGTTGCCTTCCTCGTCCATGTCCGGCTCGATGCCCGCCGGCGAATAGCTCCACTCGAAGCTGTAGCCGCAGGCGCCGGTCACGTCGTCGGGCACGGGCCCGAGCAGCAGTTCGATGCAGGGAGCGGTGCCGCCGACGATGGGTGGATGGCTGGGCGAGTCGGCATACGGCACGGCGCCGGGGGACTGGGTGTCCGTCGGAAATACGGAGACAAAGGCGGGGTGTACGTTGAAGGCGGTCGAATGAAGGCCGGACACGTGCTGAGGGTAGCGGGCGATGAAGGTGTTGAGGAACTCGGCCGGGGTGGTCACGTCGTCGATCACGGCGACGGTGAAGATCTCCTTGTAACCCAGTCCCAGGCAGTCGCAGATTCCGTCTCCGTTGTCATCGTCCTGGAGTGATGTCCCGTCGAAGGCCGTCAAGTCCTCGATGTCGCGCAGCAGTGCGCCGAGGAAGCCTTCGGTAATGAAGGGCGGGTGCG
>CAYVVX010000320.1:575-6525 GCA_964455315.1 uncultured Planctomycetales bacterium
ATGAGCGCTTCGTACGGCGACCCATCGCTGAACGTGTAGTTGTATGGATAGTCGCGCGTGACGATGTCCCCCAGCCAACTGGGGAATCCCTCGTTCCACGCATCGTGATCCGTCTCCTGGCACCACGAGCAATGGCCGCAGTCGAAGACCGGGAACGTCGGGTCGGTGTCGCAGAAGTTGTTGCAGTAGTCCGGATCGATGTTCTGAGCGGCGTTTTCCAGCAGATGATGTCCGTACTCGTGGCAGTGTGTCCCCTCGTTCCACGCCCGCCGAGGGCTGATGTGGATCTCTTCCAGAAACGGATCGTAGAACGCGTTGTCCCCGTCGGGCCAGAGGACGTCGAGTTCGGGCAGCCCGCTGATCACGACACCGATCTTGTCCGCATCGGTGAGGAATCGATGGACGCGGATCATGCTGTTGTGGATGTGCAGCGCGGCCATCTGGTTCACGTTGCCGGGCTTCCAGGTGCCGAAGTCGATGGAGCTTCCGGTGAAATCCGCGTAGAGCAGGGTGTTGATGGTGTTCCAGGAATAGTCGGGCTCGAGGATGTCCTCGGCATCCTGGACGTTGACGACGGGGGTATCGCACTCCCAACGGAGGTAGATATCCGGATCATCGCAACCGACAACGTCGCAGTCATCCCATACGATCACGCCCGAATCGAAGTAGCCGTCCTGGTCGGTGTAGCCCTCCCAGATGACCTCATCGACGTTCTCATCGGAAACCAGCCCGTCATCGTCCATGACCTGCACCCAGATGCCGTCCACGCCCTCGTCGGTGGTGTTGAACCAGACCGGCTGGTCGTTGCCGTCGAGCTGGGTCGGGCGGGTGTAGACGATCCGGCCGGTGAAATGCAGGTTGACCCCGCTCTCGGGGCCGAGCGGGCCTCGCTCAGGCTGGGCCTGGGGTGTGGTACCGCCGGGAACCGCTTGGACAACCAGCGGACTCAGGATCTGCCGCTCGAGCGGGCCTTGCCCGAGGCGGAACTGCCGGGCGATGGGTCGATGATCGTGGCGGAGGGAGAACCTGAGCGGGGCACCGGCATTTGCGGGGGTGGCGGTGAACGCAACCTGGTGTACCCCGGCGGGCACCAGCGTGCCTTCCAGTGATCTGTCCAGCGACTGAACGGTCCAGCCCTCGCCACCAAGGTCAAAATCGCTGATGGTGCCGGCCCGGCCGACCTGGATCTCCCAGACGCCCTGGTAGGGCTGCCCCCCGACCGCCTGGGGCGACTCCGGCGGCATGGAGAGCTTGACGGGCGGACCGACATCCGCACGGGCGACGCAGGCTGCGGTCAGCAGCGCGCACACCCACCTGATCGCCGAAACAGCGCGGTTCGATCGCATCATGATCTTTCTCCGTTGTGTGCCGGTGAGGGAGCACCGACAGGAATGCACGGCAACGTAGAAAACAGAGACCTGTCCCCGGTCCGATCCCGGGGCAGCCTCCGATGGGGAAATCTGTTGTCGATCAGCCCGATTGCCGCCCGTAACGTAGTTCAGGGTACGGAATAGACTGGTCGATGTCCAGAAAAAACCGCGTGAAGATGCCGAACACGGCCATTCGTGACATCTTTTAGAGCTTAAAGCCTCCTCCCCGGCTGCTCAAGACGCATCCGCGGCGGGCCGGATCGGCCGGAAGCTCGGCTCAGCGCTGGCGGGGCCGAAAAGCAGGTATTCAGCCTGATCCACGTCGCTGCCGGCGTGCGGCTGCGCATCCCTGCAGGCGGCATACCTCTTCGCGGGGAGCATCCCGCGCCGAACTCCCTGGAAATGGAGGGCCTGCCATCGTACCCTCGCAAGCGGGACGGTCGGCGTTCCCTCGTCGGCGGCGGTGCGTGCGGGCGCGTTTGTGGATCCGGGTGGGCAGTCGGCAGGAGGATCGGGCATTGATGAACAGGCTGCTGACCGGCTGTTGTCTTTCTGTGCTGGCCGGGGCGTTCGCTTCCGCGGACCAGGAGACGACCCTGTGGTGCCGGCAGCCGGCGCAGACGTGGGGAGCGGCTTTTCCGCTGGGAAACGGGCGGCTCGGGGCGATGGTGTTCGGCTCCGCCGCCGGGGAGCACCTCCAGCTCAACGAGGAGAGCCTCTGGGCCGGCGAGCCCTTCGACGTGTATCCCGACGACTTCGCGGAGCATCTGAAAACTCTGCGGCAACTGGTGCTGGACGGCAGGATTCTCGAGGCCGAGAAGTTCGGCATGGAGCACCTGACCGGGACCCCCACGTCCTTTCGCTCCTACGAACCGCTGGCGGATCTGTGGATCGAGCCGGATCACGCGCCGGAAACAGAGGCATACCGGCGGGAGCTCGATCTGCAGACCGGCATCGCAAGCGTGGAGTACCGCGCGGGGGAGATTCAGTTCAAGCGCGAAGTGCTGATTTCCGCCGTGGACGACATCCTGGCGGTGCGGATCTCCGCCGACAGGCCCGGAGCCGTCGGCGGGCAGGTCCGCCTGACCCGCCAGAAGGACATGACCGTCTCCTCATCCGGGGCGGACACGCTACTGATGGACGGCCAGATCGTCGATATCCCCGCCCCTGAAGGGTACGACGACAATGAAGGCGGCTCGGGCCCGGGCGGTGAGCACATGAAGTTCGCCGGCCGGCTGCTGGCGCGAGCGAAGGGGGGAACCGTCCGGTCGGAAGAGGGCGCGCTGGTGATTGAAGGCGCCGACGAGCTCATGCTGTTGTTCACCGCCGCGACCGATTTCAATCTCATCAAGCTGAACTTCGACCGCTCCATCGATCCCCGGGCAGTCACGGATGGGATCCTGGCGAAGGCGGCGCGGAAGTCGTGGGACGAGATCCGGCGGGACCACGTGCGGGAACATCGCTCCGTCTTCGACCGGGTTTCGCTCGATCTTGGCGGGTCCGGGCAGGCGACGCGGCCTACCGATGCGCGGCTGGCCGCCCTGAAGCAGGGCGCGGATGATCCCGGCCTGACGGCGCTCTACTTCCAGCTTGGCCGGTACCTGCTGATGAACAGCTCCCGGCGGCCGGGGCGGATTCCGGCCAATCTCCAGGGCATCTGGAGCGGGGAGATGTGGGCGGCATGGGAGGCGGACTTTCACCTCAACATCAATCTGCAGATGAACTACTGGCCGGCGGACCTGTGCAACCTGTCGGAAACCATGGACTCGCTGACGGACTGGTTTGAGTTGGTGAGTCGCAAGGGCCGGATCAGCGCGGAGCGGCTCTACGGCGCGGACGGCTGGGTGGCATTTACCACCGTCAACCTGTTCGGGCGGACGACGCCGGGGGGCTCGAACGTTTACTCGCAGTTCCAGAACGGGACGCTGGATCCGCTGGCCGGCGCATGGATGAGCATCACCCTCTGGCGGCACTACGAGTTCACCCGGGACCAGCACTTCCTGCGCAGCCGGGCGTACCCGGTGCTGAAGGGGGCCTGCGAATTCCTGCTCGATTACCTGATCGAGGGCAGGGACGGACACCTGACGATCATTCCCTCGACCTCGCCGGAGAACAGCTATCGGGACTCCGAATCCGGCCGGCCGGTGCGGATCACCCGGGATGCCACCTACCATGTCACCCTGGTGCGCGAGCTCTTCGAAGCCACCATCGAAGCAGGCCGGGTTCTCGGCATCGATGAGCGGTTTCGTGGCCAACTGGCGGACGCCCTGGCGCGGATTCCGCCCTTGAAGGTGGGCGCGAACGGGACCATCCAGGAGTGGTTTCAAGAGTTCGAGGAGGCCGAGCCCGGGCACCGGCACATGTCTCACCTGCTGGGACTGCACCCCTTCGCACAGATCACGCAGCGGAAGCCGGCACTCTTCGAGGCGGCCCGGCGGACGCTTGAGCGGCGGCTGAGCCACGGAGGCGGCCAGGCCGGATGGAGTCGGGCCTGGATGATCAATCACCAGGCGCGGCTGCTGGACGGCGACGAAGCCCATCGGCACGTCCTGGCGCTCATCGGGAAGAGCAAGCAGCCGAGTCTCTTCGACGACGATCCACTGTTCCAGATCGACGGCCACCTGGGCGGAACCGCGGGCATCGCCGAGATGCTGCTGCAGAGCCACGACGGCTCAATCCGACCGCTGCCCGCCCTGCCAAAGGCCTGGCCGGGCGGGCGGGTCACCGGGCTGTGCGCCCGCGGTGGTTTCGAGGTGGATATAGAGTGGGCGAACGGCCAGTTGACCCGTTCGGTCATTCACTCCAGGGCAGGCGGGCGGTGCCGTATTCATCTGTCCAGGCCGCTCACGGTCACGACAATGGATGGTGAACCCGTCCGCCGGGTGCCCGGTGACGATGTGTGGGCGTTCGAAACGATGGCCGGTCAACGCTATGTGATTCAACCGGAATGAGCCGGTGGGCCGGGCTGGTGCCGGCCATTCTTCACGGACGGTACCGGGCGAGCATGTTGCCGGCGCCCACGACGATCGTGGAGGCGATCAGCGTCGCGATCCCCAGGGCCACGAGCCGGTGCGTGGTGATACCGGTGCCCCGCCACTCCTTCAGAAGCAGTCCCCACAGATTGCTGAACACGATGATGAAGGCCATGTGGATCGTCCAGCTCGAGAAATCGTATCGGCCAAGCTGGGTTGTGCCCATGCCGTAGAACATGAACTGAAGGTACCAGGTGATGCCGCCCGCCGAAGCGAGCAGGTAGTTGGCCAGGAGGAAAGAGCGGGCCACGTTGACGTAGTCGCCCATGGAGCGATTGCGGATGTTCAGCGCGATACACCAGATACAGTTGGTGGTGAACCCGCCGGCGAGCACCACGATGAACACCGGGCTGTTCTGCCACAACGGCGGAACCCCCCGGGCCACGGCCAGTTCGGCGATCGGCTTCCCGGCCGCGATCGCAAAGGCCATGCAGGCACTCATCACACCGGCCAGGATGGCCACCCACACGCCCCTGGCGAAATTGGCTTCGCGGATGATGGCGGTCGTGTCCCCGGGGCTCAATTCCCGCTCTCGGCGCACGCCCGCCCAGCCGCATACGGCGATTCCCGCCAGGCACACGACCACACCCACCAGCGTGCGCAGCCCGGGGGCGCTGCGAAGCAGTTGCGGGAACTCCCCACGAAAGACCGGCGGGATGATGGTGCCGAGGGCGGCGCAGAATCCCAGGGCCAGGGCATAGCCCAGCGACATGCCCAGGTAGCGCATGGAAAGGCCGAAGGTGAGCCCGCCGATCCCCCACAGCACGCCGAAGGCATAGGACCAGAACAGGCTCTTCGCGGGGGCATCGACCAGGATCGACCACAGGCCGGGAACGGTCAGGGATGCGACCACCCAGGGCGCGGCGATCCAACTGAACACACCGCACACCAGCCAGTAGCTCTCCCACGACCAGCCCGCGATGCGTTTCAGGGGCAGGTAGAAGCTGCCCGCCGCCAGGCCTCCCAGGCCATGCAGGGCCACGCCGAGGAACGGATTGGGCATCACGATCAGAGTACCTCCACCAGCTCAAACTCCAGCAGGGAGGCGATCTTTCTGATCACCGGCAGGTTGTGCCCGACGCCCAGGGCACAGTGATGGGTCGGACCCGCGCTGCACCAGCGATTGACCCAGTTGGTCATGCCGCCGTCGAACCGGATGCGGCTGTTGGTGTTGCCGGTGGTGGCCGAGCGCGGGGACAGCCGGTTCCAGGGCATGCTCACCCGCCAGGCCATCCACGAGGCCGTCCGCACCCGCAGCGACGAGATGCGCGGCTACCTGCACCGCGAGCACGAGGGCATCGCCGCCATCGAGCAGGATGAACAGATGTACCACCTGGTGCTGGGGGTTTCGGCCCCCCGTCCGGACACCATCCAGCGGATGCCCGTGCCCCACGACGCGGTGGGCAAGTCCCTGCGCGAGGCGGACTTCCGCCGCCAGTACGGAGCCCAGGTGATCGGCGTCCAGAATGACGACGGCACCCTGCGCTGCCCGCCGGACATCGATACCCCGCTCAAGCGCGATCAGCTTCTGCTGGTCATCCTGTCCAC
>CAYVVX010000321.1:0-6207 GCA_964455315.1 uncultured Planctomycetales bacterium
GGGTGGTGCAGCACAACCCGCTGTTCGACCTGACCCACACCCGCGAGGTGATGCGGGCCATCGGGCTGGACGAACCGCTGCTGGACCGCGAGCGGCTGTTCAAGCTGTTCGACTACGCGGCCCAATCCAATTTCGGCCGGCGCAACGGCAACGGCTTTCATTGATCCGAGATTGATCCAGGGGCCCTATCTCGCCGTGCGGACGCCGGCACCGATCCGTTCCAGTGCCGCCGGGAGTTCGTCCATGCGCAGCACGGGGGGCAGTTCTCCGGCGCTGCTGATGGCGAAGCCGCTGCTGCTCCAATCCATCAGGCTTCCGTGCACGCCGATCAGTGTGATGAGTGCCGCCATGGACGGGCTGCCGCAGTAGTAGCCGTCATGGAGCGAGAGCATGACGTCCGGAGTATGCTCGGCGGTGCCGTTGAATGCCCGCCAGATGCGGCGTACCACATCGGGATAGACGTGATCGAAGGTGGCGTCGCGGAGGACGGCGTCTTCCACCGAGCCGTTCGCCTGGACCGCACCCGCCGCACGAAGCCGCTCCAGCACCGGCACGAGCCGCAGCGGATCACCACGCGTCGGCTGGTAGCGGAACCCGTCATCCGCCCGGGCGATGGCGGCCCGCTCGTCACGATGCAGCACGACGATGGCATCCCCTTCGCGGTACATGGCCAGATCCACCCCCTCCACGCCGGTCAGGTCGGCCGCGACGCGCTGCGGCTCGCGGGTGTGCAGCTCCTCGCAACTGACCATGCCGAATTCGGTGACGACCACATCACCGGGGCGGGCCAGCGCGTCGCCGACGCGGTAGCCCATCTCGGTCAGGATTTCCGGCAGGGGGATCCGCCGGGCCGAGCCCATGTAGTGCCCGTGATCCGAGAAGAGCGTGATCCGCAACTGGCCGCGGGTCTCGAACAGCATGGACTGGCAGAAGCGGTCGAGTTGGACGAGCCCGGCCTGGTGGCCGTCGCGGCCCAGGGCGGCGCCCAGGGCCGAGGTGCTGACCATGTAGCCGGCCACGGCCGGTTGATCGGTGGAGGAGAAAAGATCCTGAATCTGGCGCAGCTCGTGGTCAAACCAGGGGTGCTGGCTGGTATAGGCAAAGGGGTGGGCCAGGGGGTTGAGGCGGTAATCGACGTATTTCTGCCAGGGGACGTTGCCGCCGGAGGCGTAGACACTGAAGCCGCTGGTGAGCCGCCGACCGTCGAAGTACGACGACTCGACACCGGGCAGGGGCAGCGTCCCGAAGAACGACGAGAACGAGACGTCGGTCATCACCGGGAAGGGGCTGATGATCCGGCTGGGCGGCGGGCAGTAGCGGAACCGGCCCTGCTGCCAGATGTCGCGGACCATGGCGTAGGGGATGCTGTCCAGCAGGATGACCAGGTGGCGGCGCTGGGCGTCGGGAACGTCGGCCAGCAGCACTTCGTCGGGACCGGCTCCGCCCGGGGCTCCGTAACCAAGAGCGACCAGCCGCCCATCGGGCGACAGCCTCTCATAGCAGTCCTCGTGCCCGTCGCGGTCACGATCATACCACCGCAGCGTGGCGCCGTCGGAGGCCGATTCGACCCTGGCCGGGCTGACCGGAAAGTACGTCGGACCCGGTCCGGCGCAACCCCAGGACAGGAGCGCCGGCAGCAGGATCAGGCCAGACCAGCCGGCTCCGGTACTTTCCCAACAACGACGGCGGCGACTGCGGCCTGTCACAACGGGCATCCAAAACTCCCCACGAAGTTCCAGCATTTATACGCGGCCTCCAGGCCGGTGGATCATTCGATCGGGAATTGTACGGCTATCGGCGAGAAAATCCTGCGCCGGCACCTTTTCCGACGACCGGAGGGTCCGGTGGGGCCAATCGGATTGTCATCCCGGCGGCAGGCCGGTATGGTGTCGCCGCATGGCCAAGCGACGCACCATTTCGTACAAGGATTCCGGGGTCGACATCGATGCCAACGACGCGATGGTCGACCTGATCAAGCCGATCGTCCGCTCCACCTACGGCCCGCGGGTGATGGGCGGGCACGGCGGGTTCGCCGGGCTGTTTCGCCTGGACTATGACGAGGCCCTGTTCAAGCGGAACTACCGCGATCCTGTGCTGGTTGCCTGCACGGACGGCGTGGGCAGCAAGATCCTGCTGGCCCGCGAATCGGGACATTACGACACCGTCGGCATCGACCTGGTGGCCATGAGCGTCAACGACATGCTCACCTGCGGTGCTGAGCCGCTCTTCTTCCTCGACTATGTGGCTGTCCACAAGCTCGAGCCCGCGCGGGTGGCCGAGCTGGTGGAAGGCGTCGGGATCGGCTGCCGTGAGGCCGGTTGTGCCCTGCTGGGCGGTGAGACGGCGGAGTTGCCGGATCTCTATCAGCCGGGCGACTTCGACCTGGCCGGTTTCGCGGTCGGCGCGGTGGAACGCGACCGGCTGATCGACGGGTCCGAGATCCAGGCGGGCGACGTCCTGATCGGGCTGCCGTCCAGCGGGATTCACTCGAACGGGTACTCCCTGGCCAGGCGGCTGGTGTTTCAGGAGGCTAAGCTCAAGTACGACTCCCATGTGCCGCAGGTCGGCTGTGCCATCGGCGACGAGCTGCTCAAGCCCACCCGCATCTACGTCGAGCCGGTGATCAGCCTGCTGCGGCGATATCGCGTGAAGCGGGTCATCCGCGGCATGGCTCATATCACCGGTGGCGGGCTGCCCGGCAACGTGCCCCGGATTCTCCCTGAGGGGCTGTGCTGCAGGATCGACAGCCGCTCCTGGCCGGTGCCACCGATCTTCAAGTACCTTCAGTCGCTCGGGGTCCAGCGGGCGGAGATGTTCCGGGTCTTCAACATGGGCATTGGCTACGTCCTGGTGGTCCGCCCGGCGTTCCGGGACGCGATTATCGGTCATTTCCGGCGGCATCGGCTTGATGCCATCACCATCGGGCGAGTCCGCAAGGGCAGCGGTGGGGTGGAGCTGACCTGAGTCAGGGTCCGTGTCACCCCCCGCCGCAGGTGTCACAGGCCCCTTTTTGGCCAATAAGCGCAATTGCTATTGACGACGTGCATTTATTGAGTAATCTGGGATGTGGCAACCTGTTCGCCGACGGCGACGGGGGCGTGGATCAGGCGGATTTCGCGGCACTGCAATTGTGCGTGACGGGCAGCGGATTCGCTGGAGAGCTCAGCAGCGCCTGTGGTTGTTTCGATCGCGACAACAACGCCGTGATCGATCAGAGCGACGTGGCCGCCTTCGATGCGTGTGCCAGCGGACCGGATGTCCCCCTGGACCCGTCCTGCGACGACTGATTCGCCCCGGCAGCCGGGGCCTGCACAATACACCCTCACGGACCCGGGCAAGGAGCCAGGCCTGCTTGCTCGGGTCAACTGTTTTTACGGGGCACGTGAGAAGTCCGGGGCTACCTGGCCTTGAACCTGGCCACGACGGGATTGTGGTCTGAGCCGGTGGTTTGGGGGCTGCCCGGAAGGATCGTGCAGGACGCCGGCACATAACGTGCGGCCATGGCCGGCGACGCCAGGATGAAGTCGATCATCGACAGGTAGGGCTTCTGGTTGTAGGTCACCCGGTTGTCGGCGGGAAGATCCTTCACGAAAGTGGTCAGCGCGGTCGGCCCGGAACCGACCAGGGTCTTGAGCGGCTCGCTGTCCAGGGTGTCGTTGAAATCTCCGCAAACCAGGAAGGCGGCGTTCGGATCGGCCTTCAGAAGCTCGTCGAAGACCTTCCTGGCCGCGTCGGCTTCGGCCTGGCGGATGGGCAGGCCGGCATCCTCATCGCCCCCCTTGCTCTTGAAATGGACGACGAACAGGTCAAACGGCTCTCCGCCGGGCGGAAGCAGCCGGACCTTGAGCAGATCACGCTGAAACTGGGTCGGATCGCCGTTGGTGTCCAGCAGGCGCAGGTGCCGGTGGCTGGTGACCGGGCCGACGGGGACGCGCGAGAGCACCGCGACGTCGATCCCGCGGTTGTCGTTGCCCTCGAACAGAACGACGTCCTTGTAGCCCAGGTCGGCGAGAGCATTGCGGTTGAATCGCTCCAGCACGCCGCGGTTTTCCACTTCGGCAAGCGCCAGCACATCGGCGTTGACGGCATGGATGCTCATGGCCAGGGCGACCAGTTCCGCGGGCGGCTTGGCCTCGCCGGCGCCATCGTCGCGGTAGGGGTCGTCGTAGGCGTCGAAGAGGTTCAGCACGTTGTAGCCGGCAATGGTGAGCGTATCGCCCACGGGCACGTCGGCGATTCCCGCCGGGCGGCTGGAGGCGGCCGGCAGGGGGGTGTCGTCCGGCAGAAGCTGGATCTGGTCCGGGCTCTTGAGGGCGATGTTGGGCCCGCCCTGGTGCAGGTAGACCCGGCCGGTGACCTTGAGCAGTTTGCCCCGATAGAGCTTGTCGGGAGACTCGGGAAAGGCATCCACCACCTTGCGGTCGATGAACAGCGTCAGCGTGCCCCGGTACTGGCGGGCGAAGTTCAGAAACACATGCCCGGTGCGGCTCTTGCCGGCATGCTCGATCCGCCCGACGACCTCCACCTGCTCGCCGACGAAACGGGCGGCATCCTGCCAGGCGATGGTCGGGGCGGCCACGGCCAGCGGGTTGGCGGCCGCGGCGTCCTCCGCGCGCAGGTCCGTCGTGGCGAAGAGTACGAGCAGACAGATCACCAGGCGCGGCCGGTGAAGTCGTATCGTCATGGGTCCAGCGTCCTTGTCGCGGGGGATTCGCGTCACCGGCGGTGTGGCCGGAAAGGCGGTTTGTCCGATGTACAGAGCGGCATTGTCAACGGGCTTGGCGGAGCGGTCAATCGCGCGGTAATCTACTCGGGTCGAGGCTCCGGAGGTCCTCGATCGAGCCGGATGGCGACAGAGCCGGATGCCCCGCCGCTTCAGAAGGCCAGGGATGGCACAGATGCGCAGCAATCGCAAACACAACCCGGACCAGATGACCCTGAATTTTGCCCCGGCCGAAGCTGCCGTGACGGCACCGTCCCAACCGGTGCCCGACCGCAACGGCGCTGCCAGGCCGGTGGCGGTGGCGGAACCGCCGCCGGAAAAGGAGGATCCGCCGATGAAGGAACGGAGAGGTGGCAAGGCTGCACCGCGGGCGACGGCCGAGAGCATGGCCAGGCAGCAGCGGGACATCTCCGTCTCCGAGTTCTTCGCCAAGAACCGCCACCTGCTGGGCTTCGACAACAAGCGCAAGGCGCTGCTGATGAGCGTGAAGGAGGCGGTGGACAACGCCCTGGATGCCTGCGAGGAGAGCGGGCATCTGCCCGACCTGGAGGTGCAGCTTTCCCAGGTCGGCGAGGAACGGTTCCGCATCCGCATCCGCGATAACGGGCCGGGCATCGTCAAGCAGCAGATCCCCAACATTTTCGGCAAACTCCTGTACGGCTCGAAGTTTCACCGCCTGAAGATGTCCCGCGGGCAGCAGGGCATCGGCATCTCGGCCGCGGGCATGTACGGGCTGCTGACCACCGGCAAGAGCCTCAAGGTGACCTCGCGGACGTCGCCGAAGAAGGACGCTCATCACTACGAGATCCAGATCGACACGAAGAAGAACGAACCCAACATCGTCAAGGACGAGACGGTCGCCGTCGACTGGGCCCACGGCACCGAAGTCGAGATCGAGCTGGTGGGGGCGTACAACAAGGGGCGGGCGTCGGTTGACGAGTATCTCGAGCAGACGGCGATCGCCAATCCGCACGCGCGGATTGTGTACTACCCGCCCAGCGGAGACCCGGTGGAGTTTCCGCGCGGGACCGAGACGCTGCCGGCGCTGCCGCAGGAGATCAAGCCGCATCCGCACGGCGTCGAGCTGGGCAACCTGATCAAGATGCTGCACGAGACGGATTCCCGGTGGCTGAGCGGCTTCCTGAGTTCCGAGTTCAGCCGGGTCAGTTCGAAGACCGCCGAACAGATCTGTACCCGGGCCAAACTCAACCCGCGGGCTCAGCCCAAGCGGATCGCCCGGCAGGAGGCCGAGAAACTGCATCAGGCAATCCAGGACACCCGGCTGATGGCCCCGCCGACCAACTGCCTGTCGCCGATCGGGCCGGAGCAGATCCTCACCGGGCTGCTCAAGGGCGTGCGGGCGGAGTTCTTCACCGCGGCGACGCGCCCGCCGGCGGTGTATCGCGGGAACCCGTTCCAGCTCGAGGTGGGGCTGGCCTACGGCGGTGACCTGGGGCCTGACCCGCGCGACGAGGATCAGCAGG
>CAYVVX010000321.1:6217-6511 GCA_964455315.1 uncultured Planctomycetales bacterium
ATCAGCAGGCCGCGCCCGAGGAAACCAAGGTTCGCCGGGGTAAGGTGGTCAACGACACGCGCCCGAACGTGTCAGCTCGCATCATCCGCTTCGCCAACCGCGTGCCGCTGCTGTACCAGCAGTCGGCCTGCTGCATCTACAAGAGCGTGTGCGAGCTGGACTGGCGGCGGTACGGACTGTCCCAGAGCAGCGGCTCGGCACCGCAGGCGCCGATCGTGGTGATGATCCACATGGCCAGCGTGTGGGTGCCGTTTACCTCTGAAAGCAAGGAGGCCATCGCGGACTACGATGAGA
>CAYVVX010000322.1:0-6492 GCA_964455315.1 uncultured Planctomycetales bacterium
AAGAAACGGAAGTGAATCCGGTGGGCAGAGCGGCTGACCCGCTAATCAATTACGTAAGAAGTTGGTCGAGACCTTCGCAGGTGACGGAGAGACGTGGATGGCAGGCCTGGTTGCGATTCAGGGGGCACGGAACCGTTCTCTCCAGAGATGTTTCGTCTCGGCCATGGTTCTTGTCCTGGGGGCCGGCTGTGCCGCGCGGGCCCAATCCAGCAACACTCTTGGCGTGAGCCCGAGCGGTCACTACGTCACCTATGGCGGGGAGACGCTCATGCTGATCGGCGAAAGCGGCACGCAATGCGTTCCGCAGAACGCGAACCTCAATCATCGCCAGTGGATTGACGATTGCGCCGCGCGCGGCATCCGCGCCATCCATGTCTGGGAGCTCCTGGCCCCGCGTCAGAAGCAGGACGGCAGCGTCATCGAGACCCGCTGGGGATACGTGTATCCCGGGCTGACTCCTTGGGCGCGGCACACTTCGGGCTCCAACGGCACGGACCAGCTCAAGCGCTGGAACCTGCAGGCCTTCGACGAAGGGGCCAACGGCGACTTCACCCACTACTGGCCGAGAATGCGCGACCTGTGCAGCTACGCCAAGAGCAAGGGCATCATCGTCGGCATCACCATGTTTCCCGGCTGGTCGAAGGGAAACCATCTGGGTTGGGAGTACCATCCGTTCAACGCCGCGAACGGCGGGCACCTGACCAGTAACACGCAGGTGGTAATCATCGATTCACCGGGCACCGAGGTCTGGCAGCAGCCCTGGGAACAGGCCTGGCCAAACGCCAGGAAGACCCAGTGGATCTGGGAGCAACTGTCCAAGAAGTTCATCGATGAGTTGAACGGCATGGGCAACGTGTTCTTCGTCTACTTTGACGAGCATTCCTACAGCGAAGGCAACATGGGGGACCACTTCCTCAACTTCTTCCGGAGTCGCAATGCGGTGTGGGTGGACTGGGAAGCGCGCCGCGGCAACGTGAAGTGGGTCATGAGCGACACGCTGCACAGCGACGACAAGCATGCCAACGCCATCTCCGGATTCTCGGGAAGTCCTGCCAGGCCCTATTTCAACCTGGAGGGTCCGCCGTACCAGGGTAACACCGTGCGCACCAGCATCTGGTCGTTCGCCATCGGCGGCGGGCATTTCATCTTTCACGCCGACGAGGCTCAGGAAACGGCCCAGACCGGCATCATGGGTTACGACCCCAACGTGCCCGGCGGCAACAAGGGCACGATCAAACGGGACTGGGTGGGCTACGCCAGCCGGCTGTTCAATGAACATGTGGAGGACCTGGACAGCCTGTCCCCGCACGACGAGCTGACCAGTTCCGGCGCCTACTGCCTGGCCGATCCCGGCCGGGAGTACGTCGTCTATTCCAAGATCGGCGCGTCGACGACCCTGAGCCTGAACCTGAGCGCCGGCGGCGGCGTCTACAACTGTCGGTTTTACGATCCCCGCGACGGTGAGTACGAGCCGGTGTTTCAGCGGCCGGGCGGGGGCGTCCAGTCGTTCACTTTGCCAAGCGCCAATGACTGGGTGCTGCACGTCGTTGCCCAGTCCAGCGCGCCGGTGGCGGTCATCCATGCCCAGCCCACCTCGGGGATGTCTCCGCTGATGGTGAATTTCGACGGCAGCGGCTCACATGATTCGGACGGCGGCTCGATCGTCGCCTACGCCTGGGATTTCCAGAATGACGGCACGGTGGACGCCACCGGCCCGATGGCGAGCCAGGAGTTCCGCGGCAGCGTTGCCAGCGTGGTCCGGCTGACGGTCACTGACAACGAGGCCCGCACCGGAAGCTCGACGGTGATGATCACGGTGACCATGCCGCCCGGCCTGGCCCCCGGCGATTTCGATGGTGACAACGACGTGGACCAGTCCGACTTCAGCCACCTCCAGGTGTGCCTGAGCGGCTCAGGGAAGCCGCAGAGCGACCCCGCCTGCCCCGATGCCGACCTGGACGGCGACGGCGACGTGGATCAGAGCGACCATGCGGTTTTCTCAGAGTGTATCAGCGGAGCGAATACCCCGGCCGATCCCGGCTGTTCGAGTTGAGGAAAGAGGAACTTAGCCGCGAGCCGTAGGCTCATACAGGAGCGAAGCCATGCGTCCCCGCACATTGCTCAGCATAGCGACAGTACTGGCAACTGCCTGCGTCACCCTGGGGCAGACCCCGGTGTTCAGCACCACGCTGAACGACCTGGCCTCCATCACCGCCACGGGCGGCGTGAACAACAACGGAGGCGTGTTCGTGCCCACGTCGTTCCCCGCGTTCTCGGTGAACAAGTATCAGAGCACGGGCAATTCGACCGCCAGTTGGGGCAGAACGCAGACCCAGGCCATCTTCGCCGGCTGGGACAATTCCCAGGGCATCACCGTCGACCTGTACTTCTCCGGCATCGGCGAGGGCGGCGTCGGCAGCGACGGTGACGTCGGCCTGTGGAGCGTGGGTAAGCGGCTGGGCGGTGACAACTTCCTCATCCTGGTGGCCAGGGTCGATGAGTTCCGGTTCAACATCCGCGACACCGGCGGCGCAGGCAACATCGGCGGGGGCACGCACACCATCCTGACCACCGGCGTTGACCTGAACCCGGCCACCACCTACCGGCTCACGGTTCGACAGCATTCCAGCCTGGGCACCAACGGCGATCTGCAGATCTTCCTGGAAAGCATCAGTGACGGCGGGGCCCAGTACCCGGCCAACCAGCCGCCCATCCGTTCACTGACACTGACCGGAGGCAACTTTGGTTTCCCGGTTGACGTGGGGGCCGGCACGGATGCCCTGGGGATGCGGATTGGTGACAAGTACCCGCTCTTCGGCGGATCGGGCTTCCAGCTCGAAAACGGCGATGCGGTGGACGAGGTGCGGGTGTACAACGGGAGCTTCACACCCGCGCAGCTCGATGCGGGCGGGCTGCCGACGCCGGTCATCTCGGCGGACGTGACCAGCGGCATCGTGCCTTTCATGGTCGACTTCGACGGTTCCGGTTCCTTCGACGAACCCCCCGGCACGATCGTCAGCTGGGAGTGGGATTTCGAGGGTAACGGGGGCGCGCCGGACAGCACGCTGGAGAATCCGCCGCCCTTCACCTACACCTCACCGGGCACCTTCAATGCCACCCTGACGGTGACCGACAACAACGCCAATTCGATATCCGCCAGCGTCCCGATCATGGCCCTGCCGCCGCCGGCGGCGGGGGTGGTCCCGGTCACTGCGCTGCTGCCTGCCGGTGGCCCGCTCACCGGACGCCAGGAAGTTGAATCCATCACGGCGGGCGGCAACACGTTCACCGATCTGGTCGGGCCGACGGCGGTGGAGCTGATCCCGGGGGCGAACGAATTCAGCAACGCCCAGAACACCGGCCTGTGCAGCGCGGGGGCGGATGTCGGCAGGAATCTTCTCGGCCTGGAACTGGGCCGGGCCGTCCTCGGCCTCTCCGATCCCGGCCAGGAGTCCATCCGTGCGTTCTTCCCCGCGGCGGTCAATGGCGACGGGACCGGCAAGCCGGAAATCTTCGTGCTCGAGTATGCCGGCAGCCGGGACACCTTCCAGATCCAGTTGCTGACCAGTGGCCCGGGCGATGCGCCGGTGATTGCCGCGACCGTGCAGATTCTGAACGTGAACTATACCGGTACATCGACGGTGATGTCGGCACTCACCCCCGGTCAGGCGGTGGGCGGTGTCGGGGTGGACCTCGATGCGCTGGGCGTTTCCGGCATCAGGGGCGTGCAGATCCCCGCGGATAACGGTTCCGGGGGTGACAGCGGGCTGGACCCGTGCACCATCGCGGCCGTGGCGGGTCCGGCGGACATGTTCGCTCCCGTCGCCGATGCGGAGGCGGGCCCGACCACCGGTGGATTTCCGCTGTTCGTCAGTTTCACGGCGTGCGGATCCTACGATCCCGACGGTCAGGATCTGACCTATGCGTGGGATTTCGAGAACGACGGATTCGACGACGCCGTCGGCGAGAACGTCACCCACACCTATCCCACCGGAGGGGTTTTCACCGCCAAGCTGACAGTCACCGATGCGGACACTCTCATCAGCACCGACACGGTGGTCATCAACGTGGACGGCCCGAATCCCAAGCGGAGAATCACCGCCTTCACGGCCGACAATCTCGGGGGCGGATCGCTGCTGCTGACCTCGGTCACGACCGTTTTCCCGAACGGCTCGCCGAGCTTCGTGGCCACCGATCTGTCCGGGCCGCCGGACACCCAGACCAATCCGCCCGCCTATGACTACATCGACGTGTTCGGCAACATGGACGCCAGCGGGATCGCCACCGCGCCGGACCAGGCCATGGTCGGCCTGGAACTGGGTTCGTACGTGACCTCGTTGTCGACGCCCGGTGAATTCCTGCGCGGCTACTTCGCCGACGACGTGGTCATCAATCCGGACGGGACGGATGCGCCGGAGGTTTTCGTGCTCGAGAACACGGCCACCACGGACAACTTCCAGATTCAACTGCTGAGCAACGGGCGGACGGAAGGCGTCACGGTGGCCGCCACGGTGCAGGTCTACGCGGGTGATTACACCAACGTCGCCTCCACGCGCGGGGGCATGGGCATAGACCTCGATGCCCTGAACGTCAGCGGCATTCGCGGCGTGCAGCTTCCGGGTGCGGACGGCCTGGGCGGCGGTACCGGGCTGGACCCGTCGGTGATCGCCGCGGTGGCCGTCTCGTGCAACGTGCCTTTTGCCGACGCGGACGGGGATGGCGACGTGGACCAGATGGACTTCGCGGCCCTGCAGTTGTGCGTCACCGGCAATGGCGACCCGCAGGGGGTCTTCAACGCTACCGCCTGTTTCTGCTTCGATCGTGGGGCTGACAGTGACATTGATGCGTTCGACGTGGAGGACTTCCGGGATTGTGCCACCGGCCCGGGTGTGCCCTGGAGTCAGCCACTCACGCCGAACTGCAACCCGTAAGACCGCCGGAGTCCGGAATGAGCGACACGCAAGCTGGCCCGACCATCTGAAGCCGGGCCGGTCTGTTCCATCGGCGGGATCGGACGCGGATCGCGGGAGTAGTCTTCGTGATGTTAAAGCGGGATGGCGGGGGGGCGGAGTCCGGCGCGGCGGCCGTTGCCTGCATGGCGGTTGGCCGCCGTCGGATGGGCGTGGGGCTGCTGCTGTTCTCCCTGTTGCCGCTGTGCGCGGTCATGCCGTCACCGGCGGTCGGCGAGCCGTCGGATCCGCTGCAGGTTTCCCCGGACGGGCACTGGCTGAGCTTCCGGGGGCGGAAGATCCTGCTCATCGGCGATTCCGTGACCCAGGGGTGGATGGAACTGGGCACCAACTTCAACCAGAACGCCTACGTCGATGCCCTGGCCAACCGCGGCATCAACATGCTGATGCTCTGGACCTACATCGGCATCACCGATCAGCCGGGGGATCCGCGGATCGGTTACGACGCGCCGGAGATCTGGCCCTGGGTCCAGACCGGCGGGCAGTTCAACCTGAACCAGTTCAACGACGCCTATTTCAACCGGCTCCGAGCCCTGGTCGAGTATGCCGCCGCCCGGAACGTCATCGTGCTGATCACGGTCCACGACGGCTGGACCAAGACGCGCTTCGCCGGCCACCCGTTCAACCAGACCAGGGGCGGCCCGCTGACCGCCAACGCGCAGTACGTCGAACTCCATGATTACGCCAACGAGATGCCGGCGGTGTTCAACCCGGGCTGGAGCCGCCAGCAGAAGAACCAGTACTACCAGGAACGGTTCTGCGAGCGGCTGATCCAGGCCACCGCCGACCAGCCCAACGTGATCTACGAGATCTGCAACGAGGGGGAGTGGTACAACCAGACGAACTTCCGTGCCTATAACGTGCATTTCCTGGCGTTCTTCAAGGCCCGCACGCCGCGGGTCACCATGGTCAACGACGACCATGTCGGAGGTTCGAACTTCCGCGGAGAGGCGAACTGCGACGTCATCTCGTATCATCGCCCCCTGTGGGACAGCGGCACGTCGGCGAGTGACGGTTTCAATCATTATGCTCCCGAGTTCGGCGGCGCTCCGGTCAAGCCCTTCTACTTCAGTGAACCGGTGCCCGAATACCAGGGCAACGCCGGCCTGCACGACGCGATCATGCGGCTGATGTGGGGCAGCGCCGTGGCAGGGGCGGGCTCGGTGGTGCAGAACGACACCAGCTGGGGACTGGACCCCAGCACGACCATGGCCGCCCAGTCGACCAACCGGGAAGCGGTCTTCGACTTGGAAGGACATTGCGCGCGATTCTTCAACCATTCGGTCGTCGACTTCTCGACCATGGCGCCGAACGGCCCGCTGGCTTCGAGCGGCGTGTGCCTGGCCGACCCGGGCCGTGAGTACGTCGTCTACACCCAGAATGGCGGCACCGTGACCGTCAACCTCACCGGAAGCGCCGGCGAGTTTACGGCTCGCTTCTACAACCCTCGGACGGGACAGTTTGAGTCGAACTTCACCGTGGTCGGCGGCGGCTCCAGGGTGGTGAGCAAGCCGACCACCAG
>CAYVVX010000323.1:0-6483 GCA_964455315.1 uncultured Planctomycetales bacterium
CAGCCAGATATGCGACCACGTCCCCCAGCCACCCACCGGGGCCCAGCCGAGCATGATGGAGAACACGATCAGCAGCGCCGCCCCGATCACAAACGAGGGCACCGAGATCCCCACCACCGCGATCAGCAGCGTGGCGTAATCCACTGCGCTGTAGCGATACACCGCCCCGAGCACCCCGAACAGCACCCCGAAGATCAGCGCCAGGAACAGCGCCCAGGTCCCCAGCGACACCGACACCGGCAGGCTCGCGGCGATGATCTGGTTGTTGGTCCAGTCCTTGTAGTTCAGCGACTCGCCGAAATCGAAGCGCAGCATCCGGCCCATGTAACTGGCGTAGAACTTCACGTTGTTGTCCATGCCGTAGCGCCGCCGCAGGGCATGCTCCAGCACCGGGTCGATCTTGCGCCCGTCGGTGGCCATGAACGGGTTGCCGGGCAGCTTGATGACCAGCACGAAGGTCACCGTGTAGATGGCCCACAGCACCACCACCCCCTGGATCATCCGCATCAGGATGCGCCGGGTCACCGGGTCACCTCCACGTTCTTGAAGACCATGGTCAGGCGCGGATTGAGGTGCAGGCCGCGAACCTTGTCCGGATCGAAGCAGAAGGTGTTGACGTACTGGTACAGCGGGAGGATGGGCAGGCCTTCGTTCATCAGGTAGCGCTCCGCCCCGGCCAGCTTCTCCAGCCGCAGCGCCGGGTCGGGCTCGTTCTTGGCCTCCTCCAGCAGGGCGTCGTAGCGCGGATCGCTGTAGCCGGAGTCGTTGTTGCCATTGCCGGTGGCGAACATGTCCAGAAAGGTGGTCGGATCGCCGTAATCGCCGTACCAGCCCCCGCGGGCCAGCACGAAGTTGGTGTTGCTCTTGTCCTCCCGGAAGGTTTTTCCCTCCTTGCCTTCCACCCGCCCGGACACGCCCAGGTTGCTGCTCCACATCTTCAGCAGCGCCTGGGAGATCTCCGCCAGGGCCGCGCCGGTGCTGAACAGCACCACCACTTGAGGAAAGCCCTTGCCTCCGGGATAGCCCGCCTCAGCCAGCAGCTCGCGGGCCCGGTCAGGATCGAAGGGCAGCCCCTCCACCAGCGGGTAGCCCGGGATCGAGCCCGGCGGGACGAAGCTGGTCGCTATCGGATTGCCCGTGCGGATGACCCGGTCGACCAGGGCCTGCTTGTCGGTGGCCATGACGAACGCCTGCCGCACCCGCAGATCCTGAAACGGATTGGGCGATCCGTCGGGCAGCTTCGGCGTGCAGTTGATGTTGTAGTAGAAGGTGCCGAAATTCGAGAACAGGTGGATGTCATCGCGCTGACCGGTGCCATGATTGAGTGCCCCGGGCAGCGGCGAATCGCTCTGGGCGATGAGCTTCGGGGCGTAGACGGTGTCCAGCGTGGTGAGAAAGTCCGCCCGGCCCCCCGCGTAGAGCAGCCAGGCCGTGTTGGGATCCTCGACATCGACCATGCGGATGGAGTTGAGCCGGACGCTGGCGGCATCCCAGTAGTGCGGATTCCGCTCCATCAACAGGTGCCGCTTGAACACCCACTGCGTCACCATGAAGGCGCCGTTGTACACCGCGTTGTCCGGCTTGACCCACTGCTCGCTGTAGTAGGTCATGCCGTTGGGATCGTCGATCTGGAAGGGCTCCACCGTCTTGCGGTGGACGGGGAGAAAAGTGCTGAACGCGCACAGATCGAGGAAGTACGGCAGCCGCTTCCGCAGGGTCACCACCAGCGTCTTGGGGTCCGGCGAGCGCAGCCCCACCTCCTCCGCGAACCGCCGATCCGCCTCGGCCAGGTGTGCGTCCCGCTGCCGCCGCTTCTCCTCCGGGCTCACCTGAAGTGCCCCCAGCCGCGCGGTCTCCTCCAGACGCCATTTCGTGTAGGGCTCGATGCCCGCGATGTCGTTGAAGAAGAAGGCGTAGTCCTTCGCCGTCCCCGGCTCCACCGCCCGCCGCCAGGCGAAGATGAAATCATCCGCCGTGACCGGATCACCGTTGCTCCATCTCGCTTCCGGCCGAATCCGAAACGTGTAGACCAGTCCGTCGTCGCTGATCTCCACCGGCAGCGCGCACGCCGGGATCGGCGCGCTGGTCACCGCGTCGTAGCTGTACAGCCCCTCCCAGATCGTCACCGCGACCCGGATGTCCTGCATCCAGCTCATTGCTGCAGGATCAAGCGTGAAGATGGTGCCCCGGTTGACGAAGGTGAAGTCGGCCTGCGGACCTTCCGTGCTGAGGCCGAGCCAGACCACGCCGACCACGGCCACCACCAGGATGAGCGGGACGAGATATCGCATCGGCGGGGATTGTAGCGGATATGCTCATCCCTTTCAGCGTGCAGACCCGGTGCTGCAGGCGAATCGGCTCACGAAGACGGTTACAGGCTCACCGCCTTGCCCCCCTGCCTGGCCGACTCATAAATCGCCAGGATGATGGCCACGGCCTTGCGGGCCTCCGCCCCGTCGATCGGCGGGCGTTTATTTTCGTCCAGCGCCTTCAGGAAAGCCCCGAAGTTCTCCCGGTGCCCGTCGGCCGTCAATCCCGCCGACGGATTCGACGCGCCCACCGACACCGCCGGGAACTCCATGTACTTGCTGCGCACCTCCGCATCGATCGGCTTGTCCTCGCGGAACTGCCAGAAGAAGAACTTGTCATCGGCCATCGCCACCGTGCCGTCCGTGCCCGAGACCTCGACCATGCGGAAGTGCCCCGGCCACATGCTGGTGGTGCAGGCGATGGTGCCCAGCGCGCCGTCCTCGAATTCCAGGGCCGCGACCCCGGTATCCTCCACCTCGATCCGCTCGTGGGCCAGGCACGCCGTCCGGGCCACCACCTGCTTGACCGGGCCCATCAGCCACTGCAACAGGTCGATGGTGTGGATGCCCTGGTTCATCAGCGCCCCACCGCCGTCCAGCTTCCACGTCCCGCGCCAGCCGCCCTTGTCGTAGTACGCCTGGTCCCGCCACCACGGCCCGTAGGCCATGCCGAACGTCCGCCGGCCGAATCGCCCTTCGTCGACCGCCTGCTTGAACAGTTTCGTCGACGGCGTGAACCGGTAGTTGAACACCCCGCCGAGCCTGGTGCCGGCCTTCTCGTGGGCCTCGATGGCCGCGTCGATCTTGGCCAGGGTGACGTCCAGCGGCTTCTCGACGATGCAGTGCTTGCCGTGTTTCGCGCAGGCAATGGCCAGGTCGCTGTGCAGCCCGCTGGGCGTGGCGATGGTGACCACGTCGATGTCGTCACGGCTCAGGAACGCATCGAGATCGCAGGTCGAAGCGCAGCCGTGCTTGCCGGCGAACTGCTCGGCCGCGCCGGACACCTGGTCGCAGACGCCGATCAACTTCGCGTTGGCAAGCTGCTTGATCGCCTCGGCGTGATATCCGCCGATCATGCCCGCGCCGATGATGCCGAAGCCGTATTCTCGTGCCATGAGTGGGTCTGCCTCCAGGCGATGAAAGAAAAAACGAAACGTACCCAAGGCCCGCGACCGCCTCGCCTGGCCTCACCGCGTCACTGCCGGAATCCGCTGGTCACCTCACGGCAACACCACCGGGCCGGAACTCAGGGCCCGCCGCAACCGTCACGTCGGCACGCGCTGCACCGCCAGGTGCGTCGTTGACAGCACTTCATCCGCCGACCGCGACCGCGCGTCCGACGACCAGAACTGCTTCCGCTCCAGGACGGTCGGCCCGGCGGCATGGTAGTCGTCCACCTGCGCCGGCCCGCCCTCGACGCGATCCCCGCCGTTGAAGCCGATCCGCTCCATCCACGCGGCCACGTCGTGGGTGGACTCCGCGGGGAAAATCGCCGCGGTCACATGCACCGGCTCCGCACCGTCCAGCGTCGCGAGTTGCAGCTTCATCCGGCAGGGCGGATCGTCCGCGCCGGCCAGCTTTTCGAAATCAGCCTTCGCCGCCTCCGCGCCGGCACGGAAGAACAGCAAGCCGTCCTCGATCAGAAGTCGCTCCCGGGGCACGCCGGCCAGCTCCATGGTCCCGTCCGGCAGGGCCCGATGGATACGGTACACCTTGCCGTCGGCGTACCGCTCCGACTCCAGCAGCACCGCGATCTCCTCGGCCGTGTACCCCACCGCGGTCTGATCGCCGAAGTCGAACACGTACAGGCCCGTATAGCTTGCCGGGTTTTCAAGGGCGGGGAGTCTCATTGCTCTGATCCTCGAGTCGGAACACCCCGCACCGTCGGCCGCCGATTCATGCCACTTCCAGCCGCACGAACTTCCGCTTGCCGCGCTGCACGATGTCGCCGGTCTTGACGGCCACGCTGCCGGTCGCGTCCGCGATCACCTCGCCATTGAGTCGCACGCCCTTCTCGGCGATCAGCCGCCGCACCTCGCCGTTGCTCGACGCGAAGCCGCACAGCTTGACCAGTTCGACCACCGGCAGGTCGCCGTTCTGGAGCAGCGACACCGCAACCACCACCGTCGGCGTATCCTCCGGCACCACCATCCCCCCGGTCGATGCCTTCTTCTGATGAATCTGCTCCCACTCCGCCCGGGCCCGCTCAGCGACTTCGCCGCCATGAAACTGCCCGGTGATCTCCATCGCCAGCCGCTTCTTGGTCTCCATGGGGTGGGATCGCGAACCGTCGGTCAGCGTGCGGATTTCATCGGCGGGAACCGCGGTCAGCACCGTGAAGTAGTTGGCCATGCACTCGTCCGGCACGCTCATCAGCTTGCCGAACATGTCGTGGGCCGGCTCGGTCACGCCCACGTAGTTGCCCAGCGACTTGCTCATTTTCTCGACGCCGTCGAGCCCCACCAGGATGGGCATGACCATGACCACCTGGGCCTCCTGGCCGGCGTTGCGCTGCAGGTCCCGGCCCACCAGGTTATTGAAGGTCTGGTCGGTTCCGCCCAGCTCCACGTCCGACTGGATGCACACGCTGTCCCAGCCCTGCATCAGCGGATACAGGAACTCGTGCACGCCGATGGGTGTCTCCGCGTCGAACCGCTTGCGAAAGTCGTCCCGCTTGAGCATCTGTCCGACGGTCATCTGGCCCATCAGCCGCAGCACGTCGGCGAAGTTCATCCCCGCCAGCCACTCGCTGTTGTAACGGATCTCCAGCTTGTCCGGCGACGTGTCCAGCACTCGCCCGGCCTGGTCGAAATAGGTCTGGGCGTTGACCCTGATCTGCTCGTCGCCCAGCACCGGCCGGGTCCTGCTCTTGCCGGACGGGTCGCCGATCTTCGAGGTGTAATCGCCGATGATCAGCACCGCGCGATGCCCCAGGTCCTGGAACTGCCGCATCTTGCGCAGCACCACGGTATGCCCCAGGTGGATGTCCGGCGCGGTCGGGTCGAGACCCAGCTTGACCCGCAGCGGGCGGTTGGCGGAGGCGGATTTAGCGAGCTTGCGGCGCAGCTCATCCAGCGTGTCGATCCGCTCGCAGCCGCGGGTCAGGACGGTAAGTTGTTGGTCTGGCGACAGGTACGACATGCGGCCCATTATCGCAGGCGATCGTGCCCCTGCCAAACCTCAGGGCGGCGGAACGGCCTCCCCGCCGGCCGGGGCGGGGGCGGAAGCCGCCGGCCTGCTCGCGGTTGCCGGCTCCGGCGCCGGCCCGCGGACGTGGAACCGCTGGTTGTGCGGCCCGAGAAACTCGAACTCGCAGGTGCGGACACCGCAGGTCAGCGGCTTGGCCATCCTGATCTCCTCCCGCTGCAGCCGCCGATACAGTGCCTCGACGTTCTCGGTGCCGAAACTCAGCATGACCTGTCCCGGCTTCTCCCCCGCCGCGGCGTCGGCCTCACGGACGATGACCTGCGGGCTGCCCATCGCGAAGCTGATCCAGTTCTTGGAGAAGCCCGACAGCGGCAGCTCGAACAGCTTCTCGTACCACGGCCTGGCCTCGGGCAGCTTGTCCACCAGGACGGTGACCGCCCGGACGTACGCGAAGGGCTTGTCGGTCGCGACAGGCTCCTGGGGCCCCTGGGCGAGGGTCCGCGCCTCGTCATAGCTGAAGGCCATGCGTTTGCCGGTTTCCAGGCGGGTCTTGAGCTTGGACAGGTTGGCGTCCCACACCGCGCCGGAACTCATGGCCGTCATCGGCGAGGCTTCCATCTCATCGTGGATCAAGTGGATCTGCGTGGTCGGTCCCCAGTCGCTGAAGGCCAGGGTCAGCCGGGTGGGCTGCTCCTCGGCCAGGATCTCCGCACCGCCCACGAAGCGCATCCGCAGCACCAGCCGCTCGTGCTCGCGCAGCTCCAGGATGGTGGCGATCATCGCCGGCTGTCCGTTCGGGCCATAGATCAGCTCGCCGCCGACCTTGCGCTCCACCTTGATCAGCGGGAACGGGAACCAGTCCGCGGAGATGCCCGGATCGAAGAACGCCTCCCAGACCCTGTCCACGGGCACGGCGATCAGCACGTTCCGCTCGACCGATGCCGGCGGCTTGGGTTCCGCGGGGCGGCTGTCCTGGGCCGACACCGCCGGGCACGCGGCACAGATCGCGGCACAGGCACTGAGCAGA
>CAYVVX010000324.1:0-6483 GCA_964455315.1 uncultured Planctomycetales bacterium
CCCTCGACGTCCAGCTTGGGAAGCTATTCCGGGCGGTTTTGTTGGTCCAGCCGGCACATACACTTACAGTCGCAAGCCATTGTGCAGCAGGCTATTAGGGCTATATAACGCAACACATAGATACACTTCGCTACTCTTCGAGGCATATGGATGGTTGCAATCGCAACCATTGCTGCTCTGCCTAGAACTACCGAGAGCAACATACATAACGGGGCACACCGCACATGGTGTTCTGGCCAGAAGTGTCGGAGATGACCGCAGAACTAATTCACCCAGTCACGCGGAACTCTGGCAAGAACTCCAGCAGATGACGGTAGAACTATCGCACCCGCCAGTCGATTCGGCAGTTGTTTCCGAAGCATCACTTAGGCCGCTTTTAGAACTGACCAATATAAGGACTTCCGGCCGTTTTAGAACTAGGATTTTGCTGGGGTCCTTTGCAGTGGCATTGAAGCGGCGGGTAGGTCATCGCCGGGGGCGCGCGTGTGGCATGCGAAAAAACGCGGGTCACGTCACGTCGGGCGGGTCGGGGGAGTCGGCGGGCTCGGGCCGCACGGGACGGCACGTAAGTTGCCGGTTGGCGGCGTCGCGTCCATTGGGACGGCACGTAAGTTGCCAACGCGGCCGAGCGGCAGCGGGCGGCGGCACGTAAGTCGGCGATCGCCGACAGGAGACGTTATCAGCGATGGCACGCAAGCAGGCGACGCGCAAGGTGGCGGGGGACGGGAAGTGGAAGGCGGCCCCGTACAACCCGCGGGCGATCGGGCCGGAGGCGCTGGCCGGGCTGCGGACCAGCCTGGAGACCTTCGGGGATCTGTCCGGCATCGTCGTGAACCGGCGCACCGGGCACATCGTCTGCGGGCATCAGCGGCTGCAGGCCCTGGGCGACGTCGACCTGGGCCGGATCAGGTGGGAGCCGGGCAGCGAGCGGCAGGTGGAGCTGGGCAACCCGTCGAAACGGTTCAGCAGCCGGGAGCGGTTCGGGATGCTGACCGGGCCGGGCGGGGCGCTGTTCCGGGTGTGCGAGGTGGACTGGCCGGAATCGTTCGAACGGGCGGCCAACGTGATGGCCAACAGCCACGCGATTGCCGGGACGTGGACGGCCGCCGCGGAGGCTTTGATTGATGAGATCCGGACCGGCATGCCGGACCTGGCCAACGCGCTGCTGCTGGATGCGCTGTTGAAGGAGATCCCCAGGGCGGCGGCCGAGCTGGACGCGATGCCGCAACTGGCCGGTCTGGAGTACCGGGTGATCGTGGACTGCAAGGACGAGGATCAGCAGCGTGCGTTGCTGGAGCGATTCGAAAAACAGGGACTGAGTTGCCGGGCACTGACGAGTTGATGGAGCGGGCATGCTGGATGTGATGGTTCGATTGACCTTGTGCGCGTTCGTGATGGGCGGCGTGGCGGTGCTGTCGGTGATTGGCCTGGCTGTGGTCGGCGCCGTGGTGTTCGAGGATGAAGCGAATCCCGCCTGGGTGGATCGGTGGGGACACATATCCGCGGGCGCGGTGCTGTTCTGTGCTGCCGCCGCGGTGATCGGGTCGGGTCTTTGTCTGGTGGCGTGGGTGCTGACGAGTTGAGGCGCGCGAGCGCGGAAAGGGATGGCGGATGAACGCGTTTGATCGGTTGCGGGCGTTGAACGCGAAGCGGTGCGAGCGGTTCTATCACCCGGTGGAGCAGTTGAGCAACTGCGAGTGGATGAACTGCGTGCACGGCGAGACCGGGGAGCTGGCCCACCTGTTCAAGGATGCCCTGAACGGCGCCCCGGTGGGCAATGACGCGATCGCCGGCGAAATCGCGGACGTGATCATCTACCTGGATCTGCTGGCCGCGGCCAACGGCATCGACCTGGGCCGGGCGGTGCAGGACAAGTTCAACGAGGTCAACGGACGGGTGGGCTTTCAGGAGAAACTGGAGTTCGGTCATGCCTGAGTTTGAGCTGAAGGTGAGCTGCAAGGTGCCGTTTTCGAGCCGGGCGCGGCAACTGGAGGGGATGTTTGACGTGCCGGCCCGGGAGAAGCTGGAGCAGCACTGGTCGGTGAAGATCCCCATCGAGGGGCTGGACTGGCGGGTGGGGCTGATCGTGGGGCCCAGCGGGTCGGGCAAGAGCCAGATCGCCCGGCGGATGTACGGGAAGGACTTCGACGCGCCGCTGAGCTGGCCCAAGGGGCCGGTCATCGACGCATTCGACAAGCGGCTGAGCATGGAGACGATCGCGGCGGCCTGCGGCGCGGTGGGGTTCAATACCATCCCGAGCTGGATGAAGCCCTACGCGGTGCTGAGCAACGGCGAGAAGTTCCGGGTGGAGCTGGCCCGGCGGCTGGTGGAGGGTAAGCCCGGCGTGCCGGTGGTGGTCGATGAGTTCACCTCGCTGGTCGATCGGCAGGTGGCCAAGATTGCCGCCCATGCGGTGCGCAAGTTCGTGGAGCGGAGCCAGCCGGCGATGCAGTTCGTGGGGGTGACCTGTCACTATGACGTCATCGAGTGGCTGCGGCCGGACTGGATCTATGACCCCTCGAAGCGACGATTCGCAAGGGGGTCGCTTCAACGACGGCCCGCGCTCGAATGCGTGGTCGGACCCGTTCCCCATGCCGCGTGGGAGCAGTTCGCTCCGTATCACTATCTGACCGCGACGCTGCATCGGAACGCGGTCTGCTGGGGGCTGTGGCTGGAGGGCGTGCTGGTGGGTTTCGCGGGCATGCTGTGGCGGCCGTTGAACCGGCGCGGTCGGCGGGTGGAGGGGCGATTGGGCATCGTGGGCATCTCGCGGTGCGTGGTGCTGCCGGATTACCAGGGGCTGGGCCTGGCGTTCGTGCTCATGGAAGCGGTGGCGTCGATTTACAAGGGAGCCGGGTACGCCGTGAACATGTACCCGGCGCATCCGACGTTCACGCGGGCGTTCGATCGATCCAAGCGCTGGGCGATGACCCGACGGCCCGGCGTGATGACGCCGAAGGCCGGCGAAAGCAGCGCGATGCGCTACACGGCCCGGCCCTGTGCGACGTTCCGGTATGTGGGCGATGCGATGGAGCACGGGCAGGCGGCGGGACTGATCGAGGAAGCCAAGCGGCTCAAGCGCGATGCGGCGGCGGTGGCGGGATGAAGAGGTGAGGGTGGAGCAGGTGAGCAGATGAAAGTCAAAAGATCTGAACATAAGGATGGAACATATTACCTCTTCGCGTGTCCCGGCTGCGGGCACGCTCATATGTACCGCACGTCTACCACGGGCGGCGGGCCCGTGTGGACCTTCAACGACGACATGGACCGGCCCACCTTCTCGCCGTCGCTGCTGTGCAGGTGGACCGAGGGCGAGGAGCATACGCCGAAGCGGTGCCACCTGTTCGTTCGTGACGGCCGGATCGAATTCTGCGGCGATTGCACGCACGAGCTGGCCGGCAAGACGGTGGAGATGGAGGACTGGACATGACCGTGGACGAGGCCCGGCAGATGGTGATGCCGTTCGGGAAGTACGCGCGCAAGACACTGGGCGAGATCGCCGACGCGGACATCCGCTACATCGACTGGCTGCAGGATGCGCAGGTGCGCAGCCCGCAACTGGCCGAGGCGATCGCCGTGCTGGGGATCGAGTACGCGCGGGAGATCGACCGGGCGGTGTTCGACGAGTGACAGATGGAGGACATGAGCGCATGGATCTGATCTATCGGCCGTTGACGAGCTGGCCCGGTGACATGACCACGGTGCGCAGGCACACGCCCTTCAAGGCAAGCTACAGCGACACGCTGCGGCTGCTGGATGGCGAGCTGGTGCACCTGAAGGCCAGGCAGGTCGTTCTGCAGGTGGCGCTGCCCGAGCAGGAGATCCGGCTGGACGGCAAGCCGCGGGCCAACGCCCGCCCCGCGCATCCCGGCATCGTGCTGGCGTTTGAATCGAGCAAGGGGCCGATGCAGTTTCCCTGCGACACGTTCACAAGCTGGGATGCGAACCTGCGGGCGATCGCGTTGTCGCTGGAGGCGCTGCGCAAGGTCGATCGCTTCGGCGTGACACGGCGCAATGAGCAGTACGCGGGGTGGAAGGCGCTGCCGCAGTCGGCCGGCGAAGTGGTAGGCGTCGATAGGGCGGCAGTGGCCCTGGTCGAGCTGTGCCTGGAGGTGTCGGCTCCGGCGCCGCCGTTTCTGGCGTCCCGCATCAAGGAGGAGCCCGACTACTGGCGGCACGTCTACCGAAGCGCCGCAGCGTACTTTCACCCGGATCGGGGCGGCGATCAGGCGAAGTTCGTTCGACTCCAGGAACTGCGTCAGATCATCGACGCGCATCATGAGCGGCGGACGGAAGTGTGAACCACAGAGGCACGGAGAGCACAGAGATGAAGATCTATGCCGTGGTCAGCAGTGTGAAGGGGCTTGGATTCCCCTGCGCCGACTTCCACGCCACGCTCGAACATGCCGAAGCCGATCTGCACGAGTCGGCCCGCGACATCGAGGAGCACGGCGACGACGGCACCATCGAGATCCGGGAGATCGAGGTCAATCCGCTACTGACGCCGGCGGCCTACTGCGACATGGTCAACCATGGCGAGACCACGCTCCTGGGGTTCGCGCATCGCGTCGTCTGCAAGTACTCGGTCGGCGGCTGCGGCGTGGTCAAGATGGATGGTTGATTCTCTGCGTCCTTGGCGTCTTTGCGGTTCAAGATCCTCTTCGTGTCTCAGTGGTTCCAGCGCATGGGTGGCGAGTGCTGAGTGGGCAAGGCGGTGAGGCAACGGCGTGGGGTGGTGCGGCCGAAAGAAACGGCTCCGGCATCACGCGCGGAGGCCACGCCGGCCGGCGGCGCACACACCGGCGGGACGCCGGTGCCACACCCGGAGTCGGTGGCCGACGCGGCCGAACGCCAGCGGGTGGTGGCGGCGCTGCAGAAGCGGCAGGCCGGCAAGACGCTGAGCGCGGGCGAGATCGCGGCCATCCGGCGGTTCGAGGAACGCCGGGCGCTCGAGCAGCAGGACGCGGCCCTGCGGGCGGTCTCGCAAAAGACGCTGTGCGAGCTGCTGGACACGGATCGCAAGGTGATCGGCGACTGGGAGCGGGACGGCATGCCGGCCCGGTCGAGCGGGCGGGCCAGGCTGTACGACCTGCACCTGGTGCTGCCCTGGCTGAAAAAGCGGTGGATGCTGGGCGAGGACGTGGCCGGGTTGCCCAGCAAGCGGCAGGCGGAGATCCGGGTGCTGATCGCCCGGGAGGCGACGCTGAAGGCCAAGATGGCGCTGATGTCCGGTCAGTACATGCCGGTCGAGGACGTGAAGAAGCGCGAGATGGGCCACGCCAACGCGGTGCGGGCCGGGCTGGAGGCGGTCAAGCGGCAACTGGCCCCGTCGTTCCTGGAGCTGGGGACGGACCCGACGCTGGAGGAGGTCGAGGCCCTGATCGACGCGAACGTGGACAGCATCCTGCGCGTGTTCGCAGGTGAGGAGTGAACCACTGAGAATCGAAGGACGCGAAGATGGAGTATATCGCACGACCGTGGCCGTCAGGCCATCGCGGACACATGATGCTGACGGAGATCGCCCGGCTGGTAGGCCTCACTGACGCGATGCAGGTTGCGGATTGCCTGCTGGATCTTTGGAAGGACAAGAACCTGAAATGTGGGCATCGTCGCGGTGTTCTCCCGATGGGAGTCGGCGAGAAGTCCATTGACGCGGTATCACGCCAGCCAGGCCTGGCCGCGGCGATGAAGCACGTCGGCCTCTTGAAGGTACGCGATGATGGCCGCTTGCACTGGGATGGTTCTGATCGAGGAACACAAATGGCCGAGACGAAACCGATCTGTTGGGCGTGTGATGGACGCGGGTGGACGGCGGAGCCGGTACTGGACGCCAAAACGGGCAAGAAGCGGGCCTCCCGAATCACCTGTCATGAATGCAAGGGCTGGGAGCCTGGCGGCGAGCCGATTTGTCCCCTGTGCCTGGGCGAGACTCGGATAACGACCGCGCACCAGATGCAAGGCGGCGGCACCTTCAACGTGGAACACCCGTGCCCCACCTGTGCATCCCGCGGGAGGGTAACGTTCGCGCAATCAGAGAATACCATTAGAGAGTTTAGCATGTTTGAAGCATGTTTATTCAAAGCCTCATTCATTGGTGCTGAGGATAAATATATAGTTTCCGAAAACGATTCACTGATCGTCGCCCACGAATCAGCTTTAGAGTTGGGCGCAAGGTGTTTATTGACCGAGGAACAACTAGAAACCCCGGCTTATGAATACGAATGGGAGCGACTTATGCGTGAGTGCGGATTGACTGGTATAGAACGGCTTAACAGCGCTCTGTTTGTAGGGTCTAAACCCATCGGTTTCGATACGTTACCCCTTGATCGACCACCAATCAAGCAGTCGGAGTAGTTTGACGATCGTATCTATCTTCTTTGTGCCTCTGTGTCTTTGTGATTCACAATCTTATGAACGCCCTGCTTGAACAAGTCCGCACCACCCTGCCGCTGTCGATCTTCCCGGCGACGCGCACGCGCTGCT
>CAYVVX010000325.1:0-6480 GCA_964455315.1 uncultured Planctomycetales bacterium
GTCAGGGTCCAGGAGGAGCCGGAGAACATGGGCGCCTGGAAGTTCATTCGCGACCGCTACGGCGACTTCTTCCGCGCGCGGATGGCATTGTCCGGCGTCTGCCGGCCGGAGAGCGCCAGCCCGGCCACCGGTTCATCGAGCAGTCATAAGCTCGAGCAGAAGCTGTTGATCGACACCGCCTTCGCCGAAGGCGACACGCAGTGATCCCGACCCGGCACGCGATCGAGCGACGAGTGTGAACATCATTGCGACGGCCATGGCGGCCGATGCCGTGTTCAGCGTCCGCGAACCTGGGCCGGTTCCCGGGAGCTCTCAGGAGACATCAGCGCATGAGCGTGGAACTGACCGTTCCCAAGTCCGGCGAGTCCATCACTGAGGTTCAGATCGGTGAGTGGCGCAAGAACGAGGGCGATCGCGTCGAGCGCGATGAGATCCTGGTCGAGATCGAGACGGACAAGGCGACCATGGAACTGCCCGCGCCCACCAGCGGCCGGCTGGACCGCATCCTCAAGCGGCAGGGGGACATCGTTCCCGTCGGAGAGGTGATTGCGCAGATCGAGGAAGGCGCCGACGGCCGGAAGTCGGCGGCGCCGGCCAAGGCCGCGGAAGCCGCCGGTGCTCAAGCCAAACCGCCGGAGGCACCGCGCCGACAACCCCCCTCGAAGCCGCAGGCCGCCCAGCCTTCCACGAAAGCAGCTGCCGGGTCCGCGCCGGCCGAGCCGCGGGTGATGCCGGCGGCGCAGCGGGAACTCGCCCAGCAGGGGTTGCAGGCCGGCGATGTGCGGGGCAGCGGGCCCGGCGGGCGGGTGCTCAAGGAGGATGTGCAGCGGCACGTCGAGCAGCGCCAGCAGCCGCAGGAGCAGGCCAGGCCCGCTCCCGCCGGCCACGACCGCCAGGAAGAGCGCGTGCCGATGACCATGCTGCGGCGGCGCATCGCCCAGCGGCTGATCGAGGCGCAGCAGACCGCGGCCCTGCTGACCACCTTCAACGAGATCGACATGACGTCGATCCTGCAGATGCGCGAGAGCTTCGGCGAGCCCTTCCTGAAATCCCACAATGTCAAGCTCGGGTTCATGTCCTTCTTCGTGAAGGCGGCCATCGAAGGGCTGAAGCGCTATCCTCAGATCAACGCCGAGATTCGCGGTACCGACATCATCTACAAGAACTACTTCGACATCGGCGTGGCCGTGTCCACCGAGTACGGGCTGGTGGTGCCCATCCTGCGAAACGCCGAGCGGATGAGTTTCGCCGACGTGGAGCAGACCATCGGCGAGCTTGCGAAGAAGGCCCGCGAGAAGAAGCTGGCCGTCGAGGACATCGAGGGCGGCACCTTCACCATCAGCAATGGGGGCATCTACGGTTCGCTGCTGTCCACGCCGATCGTGAACCCGCCGCAGAGCGGCGTGCTGGGATTGCACGCCATCCAGGAGCGCCCGGTGGCCCGCGACGGGCAGGTGATCATTCGCCCGATGATGTACGTGGCGTTGACCTATGACCACCGCATCGTCGATGGCCGTGAGGCGGTCAGCTTCCTGAAGGCGATCAAGGAGCTGTGCGAGACGCCGGCGCGGATGCTGCTGGAAGTGTGACCCCTGGCGGGGAATGGGAAATCAGGAGTGCGGGAAGTCCCTTCCGCGCCGTGGCGGAGCGGGTATCCATCGTCCAGCCCGCGACCTGCTTCCCGTAACTCGTCGATCGCCAACAACCGACCTTTATCGAGTATCTCATGCCAACTCACGATCTCGTCGTTATCGGTGCCGGGCCCGGGGGGTATGTGGCCGCGATCCGGGCGGCGCAACTGGGGATGAACGTCGCCTGCGTCGATGAGAACGACGCCCTGGGCGGCACGTGTCTGCGGGTCGGGTGCATTCCCAGCAAGGCGCTGCTGGAGTCCAGCGAGCGGTACGTGAAGGCCCGCGACCATCTGGCGGTCCACGGCGTGAAGAGCGGCAAGGTCGAGCTGGATCTGCCCGCGATGCTCAAGCGCAAGGAGCAGGTGGTCGGCTCGCTGACCAGGGGCATCGCCGCGCTGCTCAAGAAGAACAAGATCAGGTTCTACCAGGGGCGGGCCCGCATCCTCGCGGCGGGTCGCGTCGTGGTTGAAGGCAAGGACGCCGGTGAGATCGAGGCGAAGAACATCCTGATCGCCACCGGGAGCGTGCCCGCGAAGCTGCGCGGCGTCGAGTTCGATGGCGATCTCATCGGCACCAGCACCGAGGCGTTGTCCTATGCCGGTGTGCCGGGCCACCTGGTGGTGATCGGGGCCGGCGCGATCGGGCTGGAACTCGGCTCGGTCTGGCGGCGGCTGGGCTCCAAGGTGACCGTGCTGGAGTACCTGGATCGCATCCTGCCGGGCATGGACGCCGAGATCGCCGCGGAGGCCTTGAAGATCTTCAAGAAGCAGGGGCTCGAATTCCGGCTGTCGACCAAGGTCACCGCGGCGCGGCGTGACGGCAAAGGCGCGGTGGTCGAGATCGAGGGCGCCGAGCCGATCCGCTGCGACCGCGTGCTGGTCGCGACCGGGCGGATTCCCAATACCGCCGGGCTGGGGCTGGAAACCGCCGGCATCGCGGTCGACAAGCGCGGCTGCATCGAGGTGAACGATCACTTCGCCACCAGCATCGAGGGGATTTACGCCGTCGGCGACGTCATCCGCGGACCGATGCTCGCGCACAAGGCCGAGGAGGAAGGCATCGCCTGTGTCGAGCGGCTGGCTACCGGGTACGGGCATGTCAACTACGACACGGTCCCGGCCATCATCTACACGGATCCGGAAATCGCCAGCGTGGGCAAATCCGAGGAGGAGTTGAAGGAGGCGGGGATCGAATACCGCAAGGGCGTCTTCCACATGCGGGCCAACGCCCGGGCCCGCTGTCTCGACGAGACGGAAGGGCGGGTCAAGATCCTGGCCGACGCGACGACGGACCGCGTGCTCGGCGTGCACATCTTCAGCACGCGGGCCGGCGACCTCATCGCCGAGGCGGCCGCGGCCATGGAGTTCGGCGCTTCCAGCGAAGATCTCGCCCGCACCTGCCACGCCCATCCGACGCTGGCCGAGGCGGTCAAGGAGGCGGCCCTGGCGGTGGACGGGCGGGCCATCCACAGTTGAACCGGCAGACATTCACCCGGTACAAACACGAGGGAGCCGGAGTATGACTCACGGCTCCCTCGATCGATTCATCCCTTCGGAAAGCACCCGGCGCATCTGGCTCGATCACCCTGCCTCAGGGCGTCTTCGCGGTGATCCCGCGTCCGCCGGCGGTTTTGGCCGGTCGAACCAGGGCGAAGCGGACCGAACGCTCGGTCTGATCGTGCGTCGAAAGCAGCAGCAGATCGCTGTCGGTGGCGAACATGCGCATGTGCTTGGCGGGAATGGGCAGCTCGCTGAGAACCGTGGACCAGGATCTGGTCGCGGGATCGTAGCACTCGATGGTCGCATTGGGCAGGATGTCGCCCGCGTCATCCGGCGATGATCCGCCGGCGACGTAGATGCGCCCGTCCAGCACCGCCACCTCCGGCGAGAGGCGAACCCGTGACGGCGACGGCATCGACGACCAGGTCCTGGCGTCCAGATCAAACACGTCACAGGTATCGACCAGCTTGAAGTTCTCGCGCATGCCGCCGATCAGGTAGACGAGGTTGTCGATGCGGACACATCCGGCGGCCCGCCGCGGCCGGCGCAGCTCCTGCCCGGTCGGCTCGAAGCCCTTGTTCTCATCGAGCGTATCCCAGTGCAGGATGTCGGTGAGGTGGCGGAACTGGTCCTCTTTCTCGCGCCGCGGGTCGTAGTCGAGCCCGCCGAAGATCCACATCTCCGATCCGCGGCTGACCAGACCGAACTGCGTGCGCGGCGCGGGCAGCTTCTGACCCAGCGGGGTCCACGTGTCGTCCTTGAAGTCGTACCGGTACGCGTCGGCGAACGACCGGGCGACCTCGCCGTCGTGTCCGAAACCGCCGATGACGTAGCCCTGGTCGCGGACGCCGGAAAGGATGGCCGTGACCATCGACTGCCGCTTGACCGGGAAGGGCGGCAGCTTGTCGATGCTCAGCCCGCCGGGGGAGATGCTGAACGATTCATCAATGAAGTTCTCCGGCTCGAAATCGTGCTGGCCGAGGCTGTTGTTGCCGCCGAAGAGCTGGAGCGTGCCGGCGTGGAAAAAGATGCCCTGACGGTTCTTGCCGTGGCCCGGGTATGGAAGCACGTGGGCTACGACGCGTGGCGTGGAGGAATCGCCGGCCAGCGGCAGCGTCTCGATGGCGCGGATGTGTCCGCCCGCCGCGGCGCCGCCCACCGCGATCAGTCCATCCCCGCCGGGTACCAGCCGATGAAAGAAACGCGGGAATTGCAGAGTGGTGATCCGCTCCCAACCGGTACCATCGTCGTTGAGCCGCAGCAGCTTTCCGTTGAAACCGCTCGCGTACACCTGCTCGCCTGTACCAATGGCGGAAATCCCGAAACCGGCCAGTCGCGAACCGTTATCGGGGAGTTCCGGGCCGTTCGACCATTCACGGGTTTCCAGGTCGAACACGTCGACGCGGCTGGAAGGCTGGCGGTCCTCACCGAGCCCGCCGAGGACGAACAGCTTACCCCGGCCGGCGGCGACGGCGATGGCCCGGCGATGAAAGGGGACCGGCGGAAGCGGGTTCCATTCGGGCGTGTCGGCGGCGAGATCAAGTTCATACGCGGCGTCGATCCATCGAGCCTGGGCTGATGCGCCGTTGAGTGTCCAGCCGCCGACCACGTAAAGCTTGCCCTTGTACGCGACCGCATCATGCGAGGAACGCGCTTCGGGCAGGGGCGGCAGATCGCTCCAGGCCTGCTCCGCGGGATCGAAGACGGCCGCCTCGGCGACTGAATGCAGATCGTCGGGTTCGCCGGGGGCGTTCAGCGCCTTCATGCCGCCGACGCGGTAGAGCTTGCCGCCGGACGCGACCAGGCTCACACTCTGCAAGCCGACGCCGCCGGGCAGGGCCTCCCAGGAGATGCCGTCCAGCAGGTTGAGGCGCATGAAGCGGCTGGACAGATTCTCGCGGGAGTGGGCATGCTCCTCGCCGGTATGCCCGCCGAGGACGTACAGCCAGTTCGCGTCAACGGCGGCGCCGAAGCTGGCGATGGCCTCGGGCAGCGGGGCCAGCGTGCGCTGTTGCGCGTTCAGCATTGCCGGCGCCGACCCGGACGCCAGTACCGCGGCCCAGATGGCCGTTCCGCTCAGGGTGCTTGCAGACTTCATGAAATCGTTCTCCAAAGAAGGTTTATGATCTCAGTTCCGACCACTTCCACGCTTCCTTCAGCTTTGCCATCACGTGGGCGGGACGCCAGTGCCGGACCAGCCGCAGGATGCGTTTCCCGGGTCATGAACCCGCTGTTCAGTTTGACTCATGCGGCAATGAACTGCCGCGCTCCTTTCGCGTATACTTACCCCCATCACTCATCACTCCCGACGTTCTCTAATAGCCCGGCCAATGCGGTTGCCAATAGCGCGTGAAGAAGATCTCGGCCCGATCCTGGTCCGCGTGCAGTTCATGGTAGGCGGGCTTGATGCCGTTGCCGAGCACGTTGGTCTCGAACTGCTCGCGGGCGTTGCCCAGGTCGGTGCGGACCTGCACCTGCCCGTGATGCGGGTAGCGCGGTTTGCCCAGTGCCGCCTGCCCGGCCAGGGCCTCGGCGATGATCGCGCGCCGCACGTTCCAGTAGCCCTTCCTGTTCCTGTTCAGCGCCGGCGTCTGAACGTATCGCCGTCCGTCCATGGTTCGCATCGGCCGGCCGTCGAAGTGGACGTAATTGCTGATGGCCGGATCGAAGACGGTGCCTGTGTCGGACTGTGAACTCGCGTCGTAAGGGATGCCCTCGCCGATTTTTCCCGCGGCGCTGAAGGTATAGGTCATCTTCCAGCGTCCCGGCCCGGCGTTCTTCGGGAAGCCGGCGACCGCGTCGGGGCATTGCCAGCTTCCCGGCTGCACATGACGGAAAAGCACCCGTCCGACCGTGGTGGGGTAGTTGCGGTCGAATGGATCGGCTTCGGGATCGGTGAGATTGACATCCTCCATGAAGGGTACGCGGTCGTGATACTCGAGCGAGTAAGTCAGGATGCCCGACCATATGCTGCGCAGGTTGTTGTGGCAGGTGAGCCGGCGGGCCCTGGCGCGGGCGGCGTTCAAGGAGGGCAGCAGGATGGCCACCAGCAGGGCGATCACGGCGACGACGACCAGCACCTCCAGCAGGGTGAAGCCTCCACGTCGTCGTGACTCGTTATGCGCGGCAACGCGCATCGCAAGCGCCTGGTGCATGTGATCGGCTCCATGCCCGATCGGGCATCCTCCGCGCGTCAAACCGGCATCCGCGCGGTTCCGGCTCGCAACCATCATGGTCCCGCGCATCCTGCGGGAGGGTCGAATCCGTCGCCGGCGTGCGGCAGGTGCACCTACAGGTCGTAGGAGAAGAACACGTCGGCGGCGTAGTCCACTGGCGCGTGGTGGGTG
>CAYVVX010000326.1:0-276 GCA_964455315.1 uncultured Planctomycetales bacterium
ACGACCTGCGCATGAAGTCGGTGCCCCTGACCGCGGCCAACCTGAAAAAGTACGACTGCGTGGTCATCGCCACCGATCACAGCTCGTACGATTACGGCATGATCGTGCGCAACGCAAAGCTCATCGTGGACACGCGTAACGCATGTGACCCGGTGAAGGGAGCCAAGAAGCACGTGATCAAGGCCTGAGCGGCGAGCAAAGCAGGCTCGGAATTGCGGTTCAGACGCTGATGTCGATGGCCCCGCCCGCCGGCGCCGCGGCCCCGCCGGCCAGAGC
>CAYVVX010000326.1:286-6457 GCA_964455315.1 uncultured Planctomycetales bacterium
CTGGGTCGAGATGGACTGCATCTGCACGCTCTCGTAGCTCATGCTCATGGAGCTGTAGCTGATCGAGGCCTCCCCGCCGCGCTGCTGCTGCTCCATCAGCAGCGCCATCAGTGCCGCCAGCCCCTTCTTCTCGTCGCTGTCCTCGGCCTTCATGTACTGCATCATCAGCAGCAGGAGCACGGCCCCCAGCAGGTCGTTGTTGTTCGCCGCCCCGAACTGGGCGACAAAGGATTCCATGCTCGCCTGCACCGAGGTGGCCGACATGGCCGATATAGACTGGGTCGTCGCCGTCCCCGCGGCGGCACCCGCGGAGGCGGCGCCGGTTGAGCCGATACCGGCTGTGGACCACGTCGGCGCGGACGTTCCTACGCCGACAGGAGCGACCGATGAAAGGGCATCCATAGCGGAACTCCCGGTTGCCGAGTGAGACACAATCAATTCTCAGCGGGCAACTTGAGTGCCGATGGCGCACCAGCCCCGGCTCCCCGCTTCCACGAGTTGCTCCAAGCCCCTGCCATGTAGATGCTTGAACCAGTCTTTTCGACCCCGTGAAGATGTAGCGACTGTGACGTCTTGCTGAGGTGCGGGCGCCCGATAACTTCGGCGGCTGCGCTAACTTCAATGCGCGGCGGGGATTGAGATCGAGCCTGCAAATCAACGCCTCGCCCCGCCTTGACGACGCGGAAACCCCGGCCTACCCTCACCCGGGAACATCGCGGTGCGTCGCGATTCATATCCTGCAAAGGGACGGATCCCGTGGCCTCAACAACACCCCCGCGAGGGCATATCGAGCTCATTCACGGCTGCATGTTCAGCGGCAAGAGCGAACGACTGCTGGCCAGGGCCCATGATGCCGGGCTGGCCGGGCGGCGCTTCATGGCCTTCAAGCATGCCTCCGACGACCGATATGCGGACGGCCAGATCGTCACCCACCACGGTCATCGCCTCGAAGCGGTGGCCGTGTCCGACCCGCGGAGTATCCTCGACCTGGCGGCCGGAGCTGACCTGGTGCTCATCGACGAGGTGCAGTTCTTTCCCGGGGACATCGTCGCGGTGTGCCGGGAGCTCGCCGACCGGGGCGTTGGCGTGGTCGCGGCGGGCCTGGACCTCGATTCCTGGGGATTGCCCTTTGGAGCGATGCCGATGCTGGCCCGGATAGCGGACGTGGTTACACCGACCCACGGCCAGTGCTCGGAGTGCGGGAAGCCGGCCACCCACACCCAGCGGCTGGCCCCGATCGAGAGTGAGACCATGATCGGCGGGCCCGAGGCCTATGCCCCCCGCTGTGCCGCCTGCTTCGCCGCACCGCCGGCCGAATTACGCCGCTGACCCCCTCCGGAAGGCGTATCAGAAGCGGACAGGGGCCTCACTTTCTGCTAAAGCCGCCCCCGCGGGAATTCGATGAATGCCGCAGAGGCTGTGGGTCTTCCGCTCAATGCAGCGGACAGCCTGGCTTGGAAGGTCCGAGTAACGGCGAGCTCGGGCCTTCTTTATTTGAATGCTCCCCCCGCCCCCGAGCGGGGTCCAGATAACCGGCCGCGGGCCTGAACCCGCCCGGCAACGACAGGATCTGAGTTGTCAGGTCGAGTCGATTGCCGGCGCGGAGTCAGGCCCGCGGCCTTTTTTCTGAGACGAGGACAGAACCCGCCGGGGGCCACGGGGGTAGAAGTGGGCAAGTGGCGGTGCCTGTGCAGCGGCCTACAATACCCCTCGGATGCGCTTCGGGATGGTTCACAGATGGATTCTGAGCTTCTGCCGGGTCACAGTCGTGGCCCTGCTGGCGGTGCTGCTGGCGGCCAAGGCCGGGCTGATCGTCCAGCCACGCGGGACCACCATCGGGTACATTCTTCTGCTTATCCTCTCGGGCAACCTGTTCTGGTGGGCCTGGGTGGATCAATGGATCACCGGTGTGATGAGGGATGGGCACCGGGGCCGGCGAGGGCTGCTCCGAGTTGCCTGGGCTGCCTACCTGGCGCTCATGGTTCTGCCTTTCCCACTGCGGTTCATGGGCATGCGTCACCTGTGGGAGGATCTGCCGGCATCGCTGATCGGCTGGCTGCTGATCTGGAACCTGACCCTGGCGTTCCTGGCACCGCTGCTTGCGTTTGGCGGGCTGGTCGTGGGCTTCAAGCGCTGGTTCCGGACGTTCAGGACGCTCACCTCCAGCGCGGCACCGGCGGCGCCGGATCCGGCCGGAGCAAGTGACGCCCCCACGCGGCGGCATGTCCTGCGGGCGGTGGTCGGTGCGGCTCCCCTGCTCATCACCGGCAGCTCGGCGGTCATCTCGGCAGGCCAGTCAGGACACTTTCGCGTGCGCCGGCTGAATCTGAAGCTGGACCGGCTGCCCGAACGCCTTCGCGGGCTGACCATCACCCACGTGAGCGACATGCACGTCGGGCGGCTGTTCCGACCCGAACACCTTCCCCGCATGGTCGATGCCTGCAACGCGCTCGACAGCGACATCCTGATGATCACCGGCGACATCGTCGATCACGACATCGACTTCCTGCCTCCGGCCCTGGAAGTCATTGCATCACTACAAAGCCGCCACGGCCGATACATCGTCGCCGGCAACCACGATCTCATCGATCATCCGCAGGATTTCATCAACGAAATCACCCGCAGCGAGTCAGGCTATCTCGCGGATCAACACGCGACCCTCGAGATCGGCGGCGAGCAGCTTCGGATCGCCGGGCTGTTCTGGTCGTCGGAAGACGAGCCCACGCCTTTCGACCCCGGCCACGGCATCCGCGCCGACCAGGCCTTGAAGGGCGGCGACCCGGACGCCTTCACCATCGCGCTGGCTCACCACCCGCACGCCTTCGACGCCCTGGCCGCCCGCGGCGTGGATCTGACCCTGGCCGGCCACACCCACGGCGGGCAGCTCATGCTCACTCCGCAGTCCTCCTCGCTGAGGCTCGGCGCCGGCAGCTTCATGTTCCGCTACATCTACGACGTCTACCGCCGGGGCAGCAGCGCCATGTATGTCAACGCCGGAGTCGGCAACTGGTTCCCGGTGCGGGTCAATGCCCCGGCGGAACTGGTGCAGATCCGGCTGGTGTAGACCACGCCCGTGCCACCGGACACGCCTCCCCTGGTCCTCTCCGTGCCGGCCTCGACGCCCTCCTGAGGCATGGATAGAGTGGTGGCTGTGCCGAGCGATTCTCTCGCCCACCATGGGAGCTTTCCGGTGACTCGACTTCTCGCCTTGTATCTGGCAATCGCGTCCGCCCTGGCCGTAAGCCCGCTGCCAGCCGCCGCGGCGGAACCTGGCGCCGACGCGCCGCCGGCCGGCCGCCCCAACATCCTGTTCATCATGTCCGACGAACATAACGCGGCGGTCACCGGCTGCTATGGTAATCGCCTGGTGCGGACGCCGAATCTCGATCGGCTCGCGGCAAGCGGCGTGGTTTTCGACGCGGCCTACTGCAACTCGCCGCTGTGCGTGCCCTCGCGGTTGTCATTCATCGCGGGCAAGTACGTCAGCCGGGTGGGGGCGTGGAGCAACAGTTGCTGGCTGCCTTCCGATGATTACCCCACCATCGCCCACCTGCTGAACAGCGCCGGCTACGAGTCAATCCTGTGCGGCAAGATGCACTTCGACCCCACCCGCCGCTACGGCTTCCGGGATGTGGCCGGGACCAACTCCAACATGGCCAGGAAGGACGGCAGAACCCCCCGCCGCGATCCGGACAATCTGACCGCCAAGAGCGGCCGGTCCGGGCGGTTCGACGATTTCCATCCCGGCGACGAATCCGCACACAGCCGACATGATCTGCAGGTCACCGCCGCGGCCACCAGGTTTCTGAACGAGCGCAAGCCCGGCGACAAGCCATTCTTCATGGTGGTCGGCTACCTGGCCCCCCACTTTCCATTGATCGTTCCCGAAAAGTACTGGGCGCCCTACAAGGGTAAGGTGCCCATGCCGGTCATTCCGGACGGCTACCTCGACGCGCTGCCACTCAACTACCGCCACCTGCGGGCCGGCTTCGACATGACCGAAGTGGATGACGAGACTGTCCGTCGCGGGCGGGAACTCTATTACGGTTTCACCCAGTGGATGGACGAGCAGGTCGGGCTCGTGCTCGGCGCACTGGAGAAGAGCGGGCTCGCCGAGAATACGGTCATCATCTACACCACCGACCACGGCGAGAACATGGGCGAGCATGGGCTGTGGTGGAAGAACTGCGTGTTCGACACCGCCGCGAAGGTACCCTTGATCGTGTCGTTTCCACCGCGCTTCAAGGGCGGGCAGCGCCGCGGGGGCGCCTGCGGGCTCGTCGATGTCACCCGGACCATCGCGGAGCTGGCCGGTGCCCGGACGCCCGAGGACTGGAACGGCACGTCCATGGTGAAGTGGATGGAAGATCCGGATACGCCCTGGAAGGATCTGGCCGTCAGCGAATACTACGGGCACAACATCGCCTCAGGCTACGTCATGATCCGCCAGGGGCCCTGGAAGTACGTCTATCACACCGCCGCCGACGAACGCCACCCGGCGGAGCGCGAGTTGTACAATCTTGACGCCGATCCGGGCGAGTTGAAGAACCTCGCGGGCGTGTCCGGGCACGAGGCCCGCATGGAGCGGATGCACGCGGCGCTGGTGGCCGAGATCGGCGAAGATCCCGAGGCCACTGAGCGCCGCTGCCGGGCGGACTCAGCCCGCGGCTATGACCGCCCGGACCCGCGCCCGCGCCGGGGCAGGCCCGCCGGCGGTCAGGGCGGCGAGTGATCGGCTCGCGACCCCTCTCCGGCGGGCCCCCGCAACCGCCCGTTGGGGAATGTCTCTGGCGACCACAAGACCTCGACGATCCCGGGGCTTGGCCCCCGCGACCTCAGCGCGTATGGTGATGCTCCAGGATTCACCCGCGAAAGGAGACTCGCTCTTGACCTCAGGACGTTCGGACTGCCCCAATCAGCACGCCCACCCCGCGCATCCGGCCATGCCCGCCGGCGACCTGCCCATGATCGATCCGCTTCAGCTCGGCGGCAACGAGCTGGTCGCGGACATGATCGACAACGTCTACGCCCGCTCGGGATTCAATGGCCGACGGCTGGCCGAGGCGGCCCACCTGTTCAGCCACATGCTCAAGGGCGATACCACCGTCTGCCTGACCCTGGCCGGGGCCATGACCCCGATCGGTATGAGCGGCGTGATCAACTCGCTGATCCGGGCCGGCTTCATCGACTGCATCATCTCCACCGGGGCGAACCTGTATCACGACCTCCACCGCCCCTTCGGCCAGCCCATGATGCAGGGGCATTTCGCAGTCAACGATAACGAACTCGGCGATGCCGGCATCGCCCGCATCTACGACGTGTTCATCGAGGAAGAAGGCACCCTGATGGCCACCGACGAGGTCATCCTGGAAGCGATGGGCCAGTTTGAACTGGAAGGCGCCCTCTCCACCGCCCAGCTTCACCATGCCCTCGGGCGTTTGATCGCCGCCAAGGCAGCGCACCCTGACTGGTCCATGCTGGTCACCGCGGCCGAGCACGACGTGCCCATCTACACCTCTTCGCCGGGCGATTCGTCGATTGCCATGAACCTGACCGTGCCGCATCTGTTCGGCCGCAACGTGCAGATCGACCCGCTCAAGGACGTGTTGGAAACCACCGCTATCGTGCGGGCGGCAACCAAGAACGGCGTCGTGATCGCCGGCGGCGGCTCTCCGAAGAATTTTTACCTGCAGACCCAGCCGACGCTGCACCAGATCTTCATGGACGACACGCCGGTCGGGCACGACTACGTTATCCAGCTCTCCGCGGACGCCCCCCACTACGGCGGGCTCAGCGGGGCAACCCCCTCCGAGGCCAGAAGCTGGGGTAAGATCAAGGACGCCTTCGTGGGCAATGTGGTGGTCTACTCGTGCGCGTCGCTGACCCTGCCGCTGCTGGCCCAGTACGCCCTGGTGCGCAACCAGCCCCGCCCGCAGAAGCGGCTCTTCCAGAAACTTCCCGACCTGATCGGCGTGCTGCAGCAGGCGGCGCGGAAGAACCCCAAGCTGCGCCGCTGGCTGGACGTGTACGATCGCGCCGCCGGCGCTCCGAGCTGAGTCAGCGCCGCAGGCTGAACACCTCGTTGCCGTCGTACGTCCGGCCCTTCCCCTCGTAGTCATTGTGGAAGTAGCTCTGACTCGCGTAGTAGGGCGCGAGCTTCAAGTCCTTGCC
>CAYVVX010000327.1:0-6444 GCA_964455315.1 uncultured Planctomycetales bacterium
TTGCCGAGGGCGATGTCCACTAGGTCGGCCACCACCGCGCTGGCGGTCGGCTTGCTGCCGGCGCCGCGCCCGTAGTAGAGCGTATGCCCCACCCAGTTGCCGTACACGCTGATGGCGTTGAACGAGCCGCTGGTGCCGGCCAGCGGATGCCTGTCATGCACGAAAGACGGATGCACCCGCAGCGACAGACCATCTTCGCCGTTCTGGGCGATGCCCAGCAGCTTGCACACGTAACCGAGCTCGCGCCCGGCGGCCAGGTCGGCCGCGTCGAGCTGATCGATCCCCTCCACGTGCAGTTTGGCGAGATCCACGTCCGCGCCGAAGGTCAGCGATGCGAGCACCGCGAGCTTGTGGGCGGTGTCTCCGCCGCTGACATCAAGCGTCGGATCGAGTTCCGCATAGCCGGCTTCCTGGGCTTCCTTCAAGGCGACGGCGTAGGATTTCCCCTTCTGATCCATCTCGCTGAGGATGTAGTTGCAGGTGCCGTTGAGAATGCCGTAGAGGGCGGTGACGCGGTTGGCGACCAGCCCGGTCCGCAGCGGCAGGATCAACGGGATGCCGCCGCCGCAACTGGCCTCAAACGCGATGCACCGGCCGTTTTCCCGCGCGGTCTTGTAGATCTCCCTGCCATGCTTGGCCAGCAGGGCCTTGTTGGCCGTGACCACGTCCTTGCCGGCCTTGAAGGCCTGGAGCACAAATTCCCTGGCGATGCCCGTCCCGCCGACCAGCTCGACAACCGCCTGCAGGCTGGGATCGGCGATGAGTTCGGCGGCGTCGGTGGTTACCCGGTTATCGGGGACGCCGGCCTTGCGCGGCTGAGCCGGATCCTTGTCGGCCACGCGGGCCAGCTCCAGCTTCACGCCGGTCTTGCGGGCGATCTCCTCCGCTTCCGACGCGATCAGCCTGGCCACGCCCTGCCCGACCACACCGCATCCGATCAGGCCCACTTTGAACACTTCGGCCATGCACTGCTCCTCAACGTTGAATCAATCCAGGGGGCCCGATTCGACACACATCCAGACCGCCATCAGCGGCACCGGAACGCGTGTCGCCGACGGCATCTCTCAGGCCGGAAGCATCAATCTAGGGGGCCGAAAGCGGCGATGCAAGGCGGGTCATCCGCCGGCCTCCGCAGGTCTGGATCGATGCGGTTGGACAGCGCTTTACGTTGCCCCGGTCACCCGCTATGGTGCCCGGCGTGAAGGGGAATTGAACCCGCTCTCACGGAAGAGAGGCCAGCATGCTTGTCCTGACCCGGCTCGTCGGCCAGCGCGTCATCATCGATCACCGCTTCATTCTCGAACTCATCGCCAGCGATAAAGAGTCGGCGTACCTGAAGCTGATCGTTCCATCCGGCGGGCACATCGACCTTGACCATACGGTGTGGCGACCGGATGGTGACGGCGACGGGCGGTTCTGCTGCCGCCTGGGTACCAGCGATAGCGTCCAGATCGGTGCCGAGATCGCCCTGCTCCTGGTGGAAACCCGCGTACATCGGGCCCGCATCGGCTTCCGCACACCGCCCGGAATGGCCGTCTATCGCGAGGAAATCTACCACCCCGCGGAGCCGGCCCGTAAGCCGGCCTGACCCGCGTTCGCCTACTTCAGATCCGCCGCCGTGACCAGGTCCGTGGGCACCGGGATTTCCGTAGGCACCACCTCCCCCGCCGCCAGCTTGATCGCGTACTCCACCCCCAGCGCGCCCATCTTATCCGGGTGCTGCTCCACGGTGGCCCGCATGCGCCCCGCCAGGATCGCCGGCTTGACTTCCTCCAGGTTGTCGTAGCCGGTGACCACGACCTGCTCGCGCTTGCCGGCTGAGTCGATGGCCTGCATCACGCCGACGGCCATCTTGTCGTTGGCGCAGAACACTCCCTTCAAGTCGGGGTGATTGTTCAGGATGGAGATCATCTTGTTCTGGGCCGGCTCGGTCATCCATTCGCCGGTCTCCATCGCGACCACCTGCACCGCGTCACCGGCGGCCATCACCGCCTCCTGGAAACCCTTCTTGCGCGACTCGGCGTTGTCCACGCCGCGGATGCCCTCCAGCATGGCTACCTTGCCCGCTCCGCCCATCTCCTCGATCAGCGCTTCCGTGGATTTGCGGGCCCCTTCGATGTTGTCCGGCCCGATGAACGGCGGCACCTTAAGTCCGGCCGCCTTCGCGGCGGCGGCATCGATACGGTTGTCCAGGTTGATGACGCCGATGCCGCGCGATTGCGCCGCCAGCAGCGGCGCGACGATGGCCTTGGAGTCCGCCGGGGCGATCAGGATCACATTGGCCCCCTTGCTGATGGCGGTTTCGACATGCCCGGCCTGCTTGTCGGCCTCGGTCTCCTTGTCGATGGCCATCACATCGAGGACGACGCCGTGTTCCTTCGCCGCCGCCTCGGCGCCGGCGGCCATGCGCTCAAAGAACGGGTTGGTCCGGGCTTTCATGAGCAAGGCGACACGCGGGGTCCCGCCCTTTGCGCGAACCGAAGCGGTGTCGGACACGTCATCCTTCCCGCAGCCGCCCGGCCCGAGAACGATCGCCAACGCGCTGACACCTGCAATCAAACCGCTTCGTCTCATGTGAGTCTCCCATCTGTTTTTCGACCGTCTTGCTCTCATTCCGCCGCATGAAGGCTCGTGGGGTCGGCTGCATCTACATGATCAGGAATCCGCTCAAAGCACAGAACACCAGCAAGCCGATGAACGTCAACGCAGAGACCATGATGAGCATCTCGAGAGGCCGCTCAGGTTGATGATCCTGGTGTTCGCGGAGGAAGTCCGGATCGAATCGCCGGCCACATTCCGGACACCTGTTCTCCCGCAAACCTTCGACGGTATAGCCGCAGAAGTAACAACGAAGATGCGCGCCTGCCGGCGAAACCCCCCCTGAAAAGAACATGGGCGGCGGTTCGGGAACATCAAAACCCGCGCCGCACACTCGGCATATCATGTAACCGCCCATGATCGAGTCGGGCACGACCAGCAGTTCACGGCACTTCGGGCAACTGATTTTCATGATCTTGCCTGAGTCGAACCATGATTACAACGAGACCATGCCGTTGTCTCGCCCGCCCCGGCGGCTGTCCACGTAAGCCGCGACCACCAGCACCGCGCCGACGATGATCTTCTGCGTCGACTCGTGGATCGACGCGGTGGTCAGCCCGTTGGCCAGCACGGCCATGATCAGGGCGCCGAGCATGGTGCCGGGAATGGTACCTTCGCCGCCGGCCAGCCGGGTTCCACCCAGCACCACTGCGGCGATGGCGTAGAGTTCGTAGCCCTCGCCGGCGATGTAGCTGCCCGTGGAGGTGCGCGACCAGTAGATGATACCCGCCAGCCCGGCGCACAGCCCGCTCAGCCCGAAGCACAGCACGCGAACAGTACCGGTGCGGACGCCGCTGTACCGTGCCGCCTGCAGGCTGCCGCCGACGGCGTAGATCTGCCGCCCCACCCCGGTAAGCCCCAGGAACAGCGCCCCCAGCACGATGGCGATCGCCGACACCGCGATCGGCACCACCACGGTCAGCGACCGGCTGCCGCCCAGGAGCTGGGTCTGACCGTCGGCCGCCCAGTAGGCCGCGCCGCGCAGCACCAGCAGTGTTCCCAGAGTCACGATGAACGACGGCACGCGCAGCAGCACGGTCAGCGCGCCGTTGAGCACGCCGCAGGACAGGCCCGCGAGCAACCCCGCACCGATGCCCACCAGCAGGGCGGTCGCGCCGCCTTCGACGCCGCCGGCCGCCAGCGCCGCCCGCACGAACACCACGTTGCACAGCGCCAGCGCCGATCCGACCGAAAGGTCGATCCCGCCAGTGAGGATCACGAAGGTCATGCCGACGCCAAGGGTCAGGGTGATCGCGGCCTGGTTGAGGATGGCCCGCTGGTTGAACAGGTTGAAGTGGGCGTTGCCGGCTGCGTCGCGCTGCAGCAGGAAGGTCGGCAGTTGCCAGCGCCATGCCCCGGGGGAGAGGGGAGCGTCGAACACGCTGTCGAGATCGATCGCCGACAGCACCGTCATCGCCAGGTACACGCCCAGCAGACTCAGGAGAAGATACAGGTAGGTGTGCGCGATGCGGCGAGGGGCCTTCGATACGGAACCATGACTGGCGGTACCGGCGGTCAAGTTACCTCGTCCCGTTGCCCGGGCGGTTGGATCGGCGTATAGCCTCGCGGACCTTCTCGTGAACCTCGAGCGGACTGTTGAGGTGCGACCAGGTGACATCGACGCGATCGCTGCCGGCAGTGGCGAAGCCGATGGTGCCGGTGCCGGTCACGCGCTCGTAAAGCGCCAGCGAGAGATACGAGTGCTGGATCCGTGTCAGCGGGCACTCGAACAGGTCCACGTTGAGGATGCCGGTCAACCGCATGATCCGCCGGTTGGTCAGGACGTACAGCCTTGATACCCACTGGAGCACGGCCAGCAGTATCTGCCCCGCGGCCAGGGCCAGGGCCGCCTGAACCAGCACCCGCCGCCCGGCTTCCGGCAACACCTGCCCCCACCAGCCGGTCGCCAGCACGACGAACACCATCGCCATCACCCACCGGAAACTGCGAAACACCACGAACCACAGGGACGGCTTGACCGCCAGGATGACCACCTCGTCGCCGTCGAGCAGGTGGGCCGGCAGCACCTCCGCGGCCGGAAACGCCTCGGCCTCGGCGCCCTGGGCTTCGGTACAGGCCGGCCGATCGAGCACGCCTTCATGGAAGCGCGCAGAACGGTCCGGCGAGGCGCGACCGGGCGACAATTCGGGCAGGCGCAGTGACATGGCTCGTGCACCTTCCATGCGGGCTGAAGCTTCAGGAAGCGTACAGTTCCTTCCGCAGCACGCCGATGTCCGGAAGGTTCCGGTAGAGGTCGTTATAGTCCAAACCGTAGCCGACCACAAAGACGTCATCGACGTCGAAGCCCACGTAATCCGCGGGCACGTCCGCGGGGGCCTTGCTCGGCTTGCGCAGCAGCACGCAGGTACGGATCGACCGCGGGCCGGTCTCCTCGAGGCGCTGACGCACCATGCGCAGGGTTCCCCCGGTGTCCAGGATGTCATCGATGATGAGCACGTGCCGGCCGGCGACGTCGGTGTTCATTTCCGCCAGCACCCGGGAGCCCTGGGACTGCGTGGTCGGCCCCCGGTAGCTGGACACCGTGATCAGCCCCAGTTTCATGCGGTAGGGTAATTGCCGCATCAGGTCGGCCAGGAAGATGATCGACCCGGACAGGATGGTCACCACGGTCAGGCCACCGTCGGGTTCCTCCCCGTAGGTCCGGCTGATCTCCCCGGCCATCTCGCGGATGCGCTCGGCGATTCGCTGGCGGGGTATGAGGATGCGCTCGATATCGTCCTGCATGGGGCGAGATTATACACGCCGGCGGCGGGAACGCATCCTTGACGCCGAACCGCCGAATCCTACAATGGGGGGTCGGGTGTGGCGGCTCGGACGCCGTGCGCCTGGCCGAAGCGGGTGGATGATCACCCCGGCTGATGCCAACGCGGGATCTGCGATGCCTAAGCTACTGGTTTTTATGGCGTTATGGACGGCGGTGGGCATCGAGGACGCCCCCGCTCCCAAGCCGGCGATCTCCCCGAAGACCTGGGAGTTGAAGTTCCGGTTCCAGGACCCGCAGAAGGTGTCGGTGTTCGTTCCCGACCGCAAAGAGCCGATGGTGTACTGGTACATGCTCTATTCGGTGGAGAACCCCACCCGCCAGGAGCACGACTACCTGCCCCAGTTCGACCTGGTGACCGACAGGCTGACCACTGTTCGCAGCGAACTGAAGGTCAGCCCGGAGGCCTATCGGGCGATCGAGCGGCGGGCCGGCGATCCGCTGCTGGTCACGCCGGAGAAGGCGGTCGGCAAGCTGCTCAGCGGCAAGGAAAACTCGATTCACAGCGTCGCCATCTGGCGGGATTTCGATCCCAAGGCCAAGGCGTTCACGGTGTTCGTGGGCGGACTCTCCGGCGAGACCGCGGTGATGAAGAATCCCGCGTTCGACGAGAGTAAGCCCGAGGGCGAGGAGAATCCTCGCCGGTTCGTGTTGCGGAAGACACTGGCGGTCCCCTACCGCCTGCCCGGCAGCGAGGAGGCCCGGTCCCTGGCCGAGCCTGAGCGCGTGCCCGACGGGCTGAAGTGGATCATGCGTTAACGGAGCGAGGCGTCATGGCACATAAAAAAGGTCAGGGCTCGACGCGCAACGGGCGCGACAGCAACCCCAAGTTTCGCGGCATCAAGCTGTACGGCGGTGAGTCGGCCAAGGTCGGCTCGATCATCGTCCGCCAGTGCGGCACGCCGCTCAAGGCCGGGCGAAACGTCGGTCGCGGCCGGGACGACACCCTCTTCGCCCTCGTGGAGGGGCAGGTCGTTTTCCGCGGGCGGATGGTCGACATCGTGCCGAACTAGTGGTCCGACACGCCCAATACTGCGGGTATGACTGCGATTTTGCCGATCCAT
>CAYVVX010000328.1:0-664 GCA_964455315.1 uncultured Planctomycetales bacterium
CGGCCGCGCGAGCGGCGCAGCTTGTCGCTGCTGTCGGCGATGGCCTGCAGCTCGTGGAGCACGAAGCGGGGGATGATGATGGGGGCGTCGGGCAGCCAGGTCTGGAGCACGTCGACGATGCGCCCGTCGATGATCACCGAGGTGTCCAGGATCAGCGGGTGCTGTCCCTTGCGCTGCTTGGCGAACTCGACGTAGGGGATGACGAAGCGGACGTCGTCCTTGGTCTGGAGGATGAAGCTGATGGTGAAGTAGCAGGTCACCACGCCGATCAGCACCTTGGCGGTGTTGATCAGCTCGGGCGTGGTGAATCGCGGGTGATAGGCCTCGACCACCAGGTTGAGGATCTCGCTGGCCCCGTAAGTGACCAGCATGCCCACCAGCAGCCCAAAGAAGACGCCAGATATTGCCAGCAGCGACTTCTGAGGGATGAATACGTCCAGCCCGATGATCAGGATGGCGAAGCCCAGGGCCATGATCAGGATGGGGAAGGCCAGGTCCGGTCGGACGGTCGCGAAATTGTTCGCCACCGCCGCGACCAGCAGCACGAACATGGCCCGCAGGATGGCGATGAGCATGACCGATTCTCCTCGTCGGGTGACGCTGCCGCCGGCCTCCTCGTAAGCCCCTGCCGAATCCGACCCGGCCCGAGACACCCGGCGACAAC
>CAYVVX010000328.1:674-6444 GCA_964455315.1 uncultured Planctomycetales bacterium
CGTGCCCGAAGGCGGCGAACCATTGCCCGGTCGCGCCGCGCGGGGAGATCTCAGTAGAACAGCGTGAGGATCAGGTTCGGCTCGGCGTGCTTGCCTTCCCACACGCCCACGGTGCTGTTGGCGAACTTGATCTCAACCTCCGGGTTGGAGGCCAGCCAGGCGTTGACCTGTTCGTCGAGATGGCGGACCGCGCCCTCGGACAGCCGCGAGTGGAAGATGCGCATGTGGGTTGCGCCGCCGCCGGTGGTGTTGATGCGCCGGGGACGACTGGGCTCACCGTCGGGCGCGGCTAGCGCGGCGGAGAACGCGCCGGCACCGGCCGTCGGCGGCGGCGGCGCGTGCGCGGAGCGCATCTCGACCGGGTGTTCCGCCGGCGGCTCCAGCGGCAGGCTGGCGAAGTCGGCGCTGGCACCGGCCGGGTTGCGTTTCTCGTTGAGACACGCGGGGCACAGGAACTGCCCGGCCCACATGCCGGCGAGCTGGCGATCGATGTGTTCCGGGTAAATGCTGGCGCCGCAGACGTGGCAGCTTCCGGTCGGTTCGGTGTCGGGGATGGACGCCATGAGGAGCCTCCTCGCGCGGTCAGAATCCATGATGTGACGGCTCAATGCGCGGGCGGCGTACCGGAGGTGGATGAAGGCTTCGTCGCCCCGCGCGACTGCTCTAACGTGCCAAAGGCATCTTATCCCGCGGGCGAATCCCGGGTCAACCCGACGGGGATCGGGCGATTCGCGTCGTGCTGTACTGCCCTTCCGACCCCCGTTTTCCGCGATGCCGCGAGCAATGAATCATCAGTGCCACCAATATCTGCTGATTCGACGAAAAAATTTCCGGTTTTATTTGACAAATCCTCGGGGGGGGGGGTATTTTTCATTCATCCTCATTCGGGCTGTTCGCCGAATCTCTGTTTTTGCGTGGGTATCAGGGTCTGGGGCGTCGCGGTTGATCGTGTTCCGTCCCCCTTTGGGGCGCATGGGGCTGAGCGTGTATCGACGCTGGTTTCGGCGTGCCGTGCTTTCATCATCAGGGGACTTCGCATGACCAGTCGCGCGCTTGTCAAACGTATGGTGCTGGGGATGTGCCTGCCGGCCGCGTTGCTCTTTGCCGGCCAGGACGCCGCCGAGCTTCTCGCCCGGGCGGACGGAATGGTCGCCGCCGGTGACGTCGCCGGAGCCCTGCCCCTGTTTCGCGAGGTCGTCGCCGCCCGCGACGTGGACGTGGCCGCCGCCGCCCGGGCCCAGGTGCGCGTCGGCGAGCTTCTGCTGGAGCAGTCCGACCCGGCCGCCGAGGCCGAGTTGCAGCGCGTGCTGGAGGACTTTCCCGACCAGTACGCCCAGGTGAACGCCGCCCGCGTGTCCCTGGCCGCGTTCTATGTGGATGCCTCACGCGGGGCCGAGGCCCTGCCGCTGGTCGAGGCGGTCATCTCCGACGGCGCCGCCGGCAAGGCGGGGGGCGACCTGGTGGCCGGTGCCTACCTCCACGCGGGGCGCCTTTACGAAGCTTCGGCGCTGACCGCCGAAGCCGCTTCCGACCGCGACGCCTGCCTCGACAACCGCCGCCTCGCCGGCGAGTCCTACCGTCTCGCGTCCCAGGCCGGCGGGCTCACCCCGGCCGGTCTCAGCGCCACCGACCGCCTGGTCGATCTGCTGACCCACCGCCACAAGCTCCTCAGTCGCGAGCGCAACAAGGTTCCCGCGTGGATCGTCGAAGCCCGGCGCCACCTGGCCTTCGCCCTGGCCGGCCAGAACGTACTCAACGGCGAGCCGGCCTACTGCTCCCCCGGCGACGCCCACTGCGTCGACCTGCTCAACCGGCTGGGGCAGGAGGCGGAGCTGTACCATCGCGACGTGGAAGCCCTGGCCTGGCATCGGCTCGCTTTGGGCGTCTCCGTGCGCACGCCGGTGGACGAGGAGCAGGCGTCGCAGGCGGTCGCCCGCATCCTCGATCGCGCCGGCCGCGGCGCCGAGGTGGTGCAATGGTGGCACTTCCTGTCCGATCCCGCGGTGGGCTACGACCCGACCTCCGGCACCATCGCCGATGCCTTCGGCGTGGACCTGGAGCGGGCCTACGCGCCCCTGGAGGTCAACCGGTCGTCCATGTACAGCAAGCTCGGCGAAGCCTTCGTGAAGGCCGGCCAGTTCGATTACGCCTTCGCGACCCATGAACAGGCCCTGCTGGTTGCGGCAACGCCTCTGGAACGCGGCGCGGCCTACACCGGTCTGACCGGCACGCTCATGGCCCGCTCCGATGCCGCCCGGAAGGCGGGCGATCGCCCCGCCTCCTTCGAGCTGCGCAGGCTGGCGGGCCCTTACGCCCGCCTCGCCGCCGCCGAATGGCGGAATGTGGCCGCCGTGCAGGGCGAACATCGGCACCACGGCATCAGCATGGCTTCCGAGACGCTCCGGGTGGCGGGTCTCAAGGAGGAATCGCTGGCCACAGCGACCGAGATCCGCGACGCCATGATCGCCTCCGGGGCGCCGCCCCGCGACGTCGCGTATGCGGATCTGTATCGCGTGCGCGCGTTCGCCGCGGACCAGCGCTACAGCGAAGCGGCCCGCGAAGCGGAAACCGTCTGCGCGGCCCTGCGGGCCGACCCCGATCCCATCGTGCACGAGGTTCGCGCCCATCTGCTCTTCCGGGCCATCGGGTACCACATGTCGGCCAAGGAATGGGACGCCGCGAAGGGGGCCTACCTGCTTGCCAAAGGCGAGTTCGGCGGGCGCAGGGCGGGCCGGGCGGACTACGACGTGTGGCTGGGCCGCTTCCGTGAGGGGTTGAAGCTCCGCGGGGTCGAGATCGAATAGTCGTTATCCGCTGACCGCCGCCCTTCCCGGCGGATTGGCTGGGTTGATCGGCGACGGCGTGGTGGTTCATTCATCAGTTGTTTTCATTGAGGGCCGCGGTATTTATTTGGATCATGCAATAGTTAGTATAGGAGTACACACATGAGCCTATTCTCGCGTTTATGGGTGATTCCGTTGGTGTTCAGCAACTTCACTTTAGCGGAAGGGGTTTCCGTTGATGATGTGCGACGGGCTAACGCTGATAACCTTGCGGCACTCGGGGCGGGAACCGTTGTTTATGTATCTGAGCATTCTAATTCTTCTGCGACTGCCCAGGAGTTCAAGTCGAAGCTTGCTGCTGACTACAAGGATACGCCGGATCAGCGTGCGCATAATCTGAGTGTCGTTAGTGCGAATGTCACTCATCGTCGCGAACGCAATACTGTTACGTTTGACGCGAAGAGTGCGACATGGAAGGTAAGCGCTCAAGACTTGCGGGATTTGGACTCGATCATGGAAAGGGAGCGCCTTCCTGTCGCTCGTCGAGGTCAGCTTGGTCTGTCTCGGGTCACGCTTGTAAGCCGTGGCCTTTCCGCCCAGTTCTCGCCTGCAGGCAAGAGAGTGTATTTTGATAAGACTGGCAGTGCTTCGCAGCAAGGTATTCTGAGCAGCCCGCTACGATTCGGAGTGGTTTCGGATAAGCTGTTTGATGTCTATCCTCAGCATGAGATCCAGGCGTGCAGTATGGACGGGCAGTCTCTTGTGTGTCTGACATTGACAGGTCCGTCAGGAAAATGTGTTCTCAAATGTGATGAGGAATTGAGATTGCGTGTTCGATCCATTGAATACTTTTCGCCTGCGGGTCGACTAACCCATTCGAGCCTTGCAGATGATTTTCGTGTCATCAGCGGCATTCCATTTCCTTTCCGTGGTGAGCAGTGCAAGTATGACGATAGCGGCGCAGTCCTGAAGCGCGAAACAATAACCGTTGAGGCAGCGACTTTCGGTGATGGCGATGCTATCGATCTATCAGAGCTAAAACTGGTCATTCCTCAGGGCTCAAGAGCATTCTTCCTGAACAACGCGGGGGGGACAACCGTGGTGACTGAAGATAGTATTCTGAGACCGTCGACACTACAGGAGTTTGTGCTGACGCATGATCCCAGTCCCAGGCAAGTCAATCCATAACAGCCTGGAGCGAAAGCGACGGAGCTCCTGAGGGTTGAGTTGTCGCCCATCCCCAATCGCCATGGAGACCTGTGGGCAGATCGCCTCAGCATGGTCGGTTTTCAATGCCCCGGCAGCAGGTCGACGAGTTGGTCGATCTCCTCGGTGGTGTTGTAGAAGTGCGGGCTGGAGCGCAGCCGCCCTTCGCGCAGGGCGATGACCACCCGGTGCTCGCCCTCCAGGTGGTGCTGGACCTGGTCGTGGTCGTGCAGGTCGCTGACGAAGGCCACGATGCCGCTGGCTTCGCCCGGGCGCCGCGAGGACACCACCCGATAGCCCTTGTCGCGCAGACGCCGCACCAGCCGGTCGGTCAGCATCAGCAGGTGCGACGCGATCTTGTCGATGCCCACGTTCAGCATCATCTGGATCGACGCCCCCAGCCCGTAGATCCCGGCCAGGTTGTAGCTGCCCGTGTCGAACTTCCGGGCCGAGTCCTGGAACTCGAACCGGTAGTTCCCGTAGTCGAGAGCGTCCTTCATGCCCAGCCAGCCGGCCATCACCGGTTTCAAATGCCCGATCAGCGAGCGGTTGCAGTAGAAGATGCCGCAGCCTTCCGGCCCGCACAGCCACTTGTGCCCGTCGGCGGCGAGAAAGTCGATGTTCATCGCGTTCACGTCGACCGGGAACGCCCCCAGGGCCTGGATCGCGTCGACGAAGAACAGGACGCCCTTCTCCTTGCACAGCTTGCCCAGCGCGGCCAGGTCCGCCCGGTAGCCGCTGGCGAACTGGATGGCCGAGACGGTGACCACCCGCGTGCGGCTGTCGATGGCGTCGGCGATACGCTCGACGGGGACGCGCCCGTTCTCCTCGGGAACCATCTTGAGCTGGACGCCGCGGGCCTGCAGGCCCATCCAGGGGTAGATGTTGGCGGGGAATTCGACGTTGGTGGTGATGACGTTGTCGCTTGTGTTCCAGCTCAGCCCGTTGGCCACCCAGCCGATCCCCTCCGTGGTGTTTTTCACAAAGGCGATCTCGTCGGGCGTCGCGTTGATGAGCTGGCCGGCGAGCTTGCGGACCTGTTCGGCGTGCCTGTAGAAGTTGGCCCGGATGCCGGCGGTGTCAGCGCACTTCTGGACGTACTCGCGCATGGCGTCGGCGGCGAAGGTGCTCAGCGGCGCGACCCCGGCGTGGTTCTGGAAGTTGTAGTTTTTCGTGATCGGGAACCATTCCCGAGTACGGCTGAAATCCATGGGACACCCTTGCCTTGCGGCGGTTTTCGGCGGCGATTCCCACTCCTCCCTTTCAAGTGTACGTCCGCTACCGCGTCAATTCCACGCAAAGTTGAGCGAAACCGTGCTCACGCGACTCGGCGGACCCTGATTACACCCTATAACGACATTAACAGCGACAAGTTCAAGTTTGAACCGCGGGGAAATCCCCCGATTGGTTTTCACCGGGCCGGCTGAACCCGCGGGCCGGCATCGGCGCGTGGCTCAGGCCGGCGATCCGCCCCAGTGAAACACGATCGGGGCCTCGATGTCGGGATGCAGGCTGCGATGGACCGGGCAGGTGTGGGCGGCGTTGGTGATCCGGGTGCGATCATCCGCGGAGAAGTCGCCGGGGACGTGGACATCGACGGTGAGCCGTCCGATCCGCCGCGGCGGCGGGGTCATCTCCTTGGCCACGCGGACCCGGGTGCCGCGCAGATCCCAACCGTGACGGTCGGCGAGAATGCCCACGATGGTGAGGATGCAGGTGCCCAGCGCCGTGGCGACCAGGTCGGTGGGCGAGAACGATTCGCCCTTGCCGTGGTTGTCGAC
>CAYVVX010000329.1:0-2931 GCA_964455315.1 uncultured Planctomycetales bacterium
CCATGTAGGCGGACATTTCGTTGTCGTAGTGGCTCCACAGCTGGGAGCTGCCGTCAGTGTTTCCGGCACACCATACATACGGGGGCTGCCACCCAGCGTCATTAACCCAGCCCCAGTAGTCTGTGCTCCCAAAGTTCGGCCCGCTCATGAGGTCGCCAGCGGTCCAATCAGCGAACTGGCTTTGCTGGTTGAAATTGTAGAGCGTGCCAATCAACTCAGCGGCTCGCGCCGCCGGGGTGTATGCAGCCACTGTCGCCGTACCGACCAGCAGCAAGATCGCCTTGCGCCGCCCCACTAACCATCTGCGTTTTGAAGAACACACGTGAAAAACCTCCTCTTCATGCGGATGTGTGAATCGATGAATCTAGATACATTGAGAAGGGATTTCGTTTTCTCCTCCGCCCTCGGCGGATTCGACGCACCGAACTGCCGGTTCCCGGCTTTCAGTCTTGACCTGTGAGCCGCCTCGGGGCTCCTCGTTTTTATTGTACCAGAATGGACCACCAAATCCATCCCAAAGTCGTGACATGTCGTATTATTGCCCCCGTCCGGGCCGGATGGCGGCCTCAAACGGCTAGCTCATGGATCGCCCATGCCAATCTGCCCTCCTGGCTCTTGTCCGGCAGGTGGGTGGGCCATCCTACGGGAATTCACCAGTATCTTGCGCGTGCCAATGCTCGGCACCGATACCATCCGAGCCCTGGAGCACTGCAGTTTGTCCGGCTGAGGCTCGCGTGGTATGTGTGCCGTATCCGCTCGATTACCGTATCCATTCGGTGAACTACACCGGGCAGAGCGTGGCCGCACCGCCCGCTGGGTGATGCAATGCTCCAGGTCAGGGAGTCGTGGTGAGATCAGGTGCTGGGGTTGGCTTGCCGGGCGGCTTTCCAGCGCGCGGGTGTGAGGCTGGCGAAGTCCGTGAACTTGGGCACGCAGATTCGGCCGATCACGTCGCGCAGGTAGGCGAAGGGATCAATCCCGCACAGCCGGCAACTGGCCACCAGCGAGTAGATCACCGCCGCCCGGTGCCCGCCCGCGTCGCTGCCGAAGAACATCCAGTTCTTGCGGCCCACGGCGGCCATCCTCAGGATGCGCTCGGAGATGTTGTTGTCCAGCGGCAGCCGGCCGTCTTCCCACGGCCGTATCAGCGCCTGCCACTGGGCTCGGGCATAGTGAACCGCCTGGGCCACCGGACTGCGGGGCAGCAGTTGTACTGACCAGGTCTCCAGCCGTTCCCGGATCTGGGCCACCACCGGCGCGGAGTGTTCTTGCCGCAGGGCCAGCCGGGCCTCGGGCTCGAGTTCCCTGGCCTGGGACTCGACCACATAGAGCTGCTGGATCAGCCCCAGCATGGCCGTGCAGCGCGGACGGTCATCCAGCCGGGAATCGTAGAATTTGCGCCGGGTGTGCGACCAGCAGCCGACTTCGGTCCGGGGCGAAGCCCGGCCGTCCGGTTCCGGTGCGAACAGCGCGTCGTAGGTCTTGTGCGCATCGGCCTGCACATAGCCGCGGTAGTTTCGCAGGAAGCTCAATGGCCCGTCGCGGCACTGGGTCTGATTGAACTCGAAGACCACTTGGGCCCCATCGCCGATGTACACTCTCAGGTAACCCTTGCCGCAGGGCCGGCCCGCCCGATCCTGCACCAGCACCGCGGTGTCATCCATGTTGATCCGATGGGCCAGCAGGATTTCCCCGCGGACCTCCAGCACCACCGGTGAAAGCAGGTCCGCTGAGTCCCGCACCCAGTCGCACAGGGTGGAGACCGCGAGCTCGACGCCATGGCGGCGGTAGATGCCCTGCTGGCGGTTGAGCGGACAGTGGTCGGCGTACTTGCTGGTCAGCACCTGGGCCAGCAGATCCGGTTCGGCGATGCCCTTGGGAATCGGGGCCGGCGGCAACGGCGGGATGACCACGCCTTCGGCGCACTGTCCGCACGCGTACTTGGGCCGCACGTACTCGCGGATCACGAAGCTGCCCGGCACGTAACCGAGCTTCTGGGTGATCTCCTCGCCGATTCGCTGCATGGGCTGACCGCAGCAGGTGCGCTCCTGCTCATCCACCGGCACTTCGATCCGCTCGCGGGGCAGGTCTGGCGGCAACACCCGCCGGCCGTGGCCGTTGCGCCGGGCGGGAGCGGGCGAGCCTGTCGTCTTCTCTGGCGGCGCCGGCTCGGATACCGGCGACTGGCCCTGGGCCGCCTCCAACTGCCGGGACAGCTCCTCGAAGAGGGCCAGTTGGTTGGGATCGATCTTCTCCGACTTGCGCCCGAAGATCTGACGCCGCAGCGTTTCGAGCTGGCACTTGAGCTGCAGGATCTCCCGGTCCTTGGCGGCGACGTCGGTGAGCAGATGCTCGACCATCTGCTCCTTGACCTGCGCGTCGCAGCGCATCTGCTCAATCATCCGATGGCAGTCGGCCAGATCTTCGGGCAGTGGCGTGTTGGAAACGGCGACGGACATTCAGGACCGTGGTGAAGAAGGACTCTGATCTTCCCTGATCATTGTGCTTCTATTTATCACAAAAAAGTCCGATGTCCAGCAAAAAATCGCGAGAATCTCAGAAAAAGTTGTTCACCTGGCTGGCCGCTACGTTCACGCGGTAGGCCGCAGGCAGAAACGCTTCTGACGTCGGGCCGACGACAGGTCGATGCCCTCCAGCACCAGGGCCAGGTCTGTCGCGGTCATCTCCAGGCAGGTCTGACCATCTGCTCCACGGAAGGTGAACACCCCTTCTTCGAGGCGCTTGTATCTCGATCCAGAATGCAAACGCTCCCCTCGCATCGACGCGCCTTGTGCGGGTAACTCATCCGTTTCATCCCCTGAGCGGGCAGCAGTTCACCTGTGCGGGCGAGCGGTATAACCGCTACGGCAGACGGCTTCTGCTGCAGATTGATGATCAGATCGTTTGCTCGGTTCCCCCGCAGTGGACGGA
>CAYVVX010000329.1:3031-6433 GCA_964455315.1 uncultured Planctomycetales bacterium
GCAAGCACGACCGCAAGCCGTCGAAAGGCGACATCCTTCGCGAAGAGGGCACGCTCAACCCGGCAGCCGAGAAGGTCCTGGATCCGAAGTTCCAGCAAAGCGAATTCTTCGATCCGCGCGACGTCGTCCAGGTCAGGTACGAGATGCTGCGCCGGGTCACCGTCGAGAAGGCTCCAGTGACCGACGTCGCCCAGGAGTATGGCGTCTCGAGGCCGACCTACTATCAGGCCAAGGCAAGCATGGAGGAGGCGGGAATCGCGGGCTTGGTACCCAAGAAACCTGGTCCACGCGGCCCCCACAAGATCCAGGGCAAGGTCCTGGCATTCCTGAAGAAGCAGATTGTGCCAGGCGAGCCGATCCGGGCGCGAGCGCTGGCAGGGTTGATCCTTCAGGAATTCGGGGTCGAGGTGCATCCGAGGACGATCGAACGGACAGTCCAGGGGAAAAAAACGCCGAGATGACATTGGGGCCGACGGAGAAGCCCTCCCCGCCCCCATCCACCGTCTCAGCCCAGTACGAGACACTGCGTATGGCTGCGCTCGGCGAGGCACTGCCACCAGAAGCCCGAAGCGGGCTCATGCTCTTTCTCCGTCGTGGTATGTGGGCATGGGCGCAAGCGCAGGCTTTCCCAAAGATCCGCGAGGTGCCGACTCGCGCACCATCGCTCAGTTCGGCAGCATCCTGCCAGAGCAGCGCCCTCATTCATATCCTGGCCGCCATGGCGATGAACACCCTTAGCAGGAGAACACTATGAACGAGTCTCTCAAGGTTCAAGCTCACCACCTCGAGCGCGGCGCCTATCTGTATGTTCGGCAGTCGTCGCTTCGGCAAGTCGTCGAGAACGTGGAGAGCGCCAAACGGCAATACGCGCTTCGCGGACGTGCGGCGGCACTCGGCTGGCGCGAAGACCAGATCATCGTCATTGACAGCGATCAGGGCGAATCCGGCGCGTCCGCGGCTTGGCGCGAAGGCTTTCAACGTCTCGTCACCGACGTTGGCATGGGCCGCGCCGGTATCGTCATGGGACTTGAGGTATCCCGCCTGGCCAGGAACAACGCTGACTGGCACCGGTTGCTGGAGATCTGCGCTCTGGCCGACACGCTGATCCTCGACGAGGATGGCGTGTACGATCCGACGGCCTTTAATGACCGGCTTCTGCTCGGCCTCAAAGGCACCATGAGCGAAGCCGAGTTACATGTACTCAAGGCCAGGCTGCGCGGTGGGATACTCAACAAGGTGCGACGGGGCGAGTATCGTTGTGTTCTGCCCACGGGGTTCGTGTACGACGAGTCCGGCAATGTCGTGCTCGACCCCGATGTGCAGGTCAGGGAGGCGATCGTTTACTTCTTTGAGACATTTTCGCGCGTGGGCTCCGCCAGCCAAACGATCAAGGTCTTCCGGGACGAGGGTCTCCAGTTCCCGTCTCGATTCCGCAACCAGGCTGCTACGATCTTTCGACCGCTGACCGCATCGACAGCGATGCGCACACTGAACAATCCCCGCTATGCAGGCGCCTACGCATACGGACGCCGCCGCTATCGGCGAGCCGCGAACGGGAAGAAGACGAGTCAGCGAAAGCGAGAATGCAGTGACTGGCTCGCGTGCATCCCGAACGCTCATGCCGGCTACATCACCTGGGAGCGATTCCAGGAGAATCTCAGGGTACTCGAGACCAACGGTCGAGGATACGAAGTGGCGCGAGCGTCCCCGCCCCGAGAAGGGGTGGCGTTGTTGCAGGGTCGTGCGGTGTGTGGGCGCTGCGGCAGATACTTCCGCGTCCGCTATGCCGCCCGGCGCGGAAGGCTGGAGGCGTGGTACATCTGCGACCGTGCACACGGCACTCGCGGCGAGCCAAACTGCCAGTCGATCGCAGGACCGCCTATCGACGAAGCGATCGGCGCGCTGGTCGCCGAAAAGATGACGCCCGCCGCCGTCGAGTTGGCGCTCGAGGTCCGAAGGGAGATCGAAACTCGGTACCAGGAGGCCGACCAACTGCGATGTCGCGCGATGGAGCGTGCCCAGACCGAAGCGGATCTGGCTCAACGCCGATATATGGCGGTTGATCCCAATAACCGTCTCGTTGCCGATACGCTTGAGGGCGAATGGAACAACAAACTGCGTGCCTTGGCCAAGGCGCGAGAGGAGAGAGAGCGCGGGCAAAAGGAGGACCAACTCGTCCTCGATGACGCCATCCGTGAGCGACTCATGGCGATGACCACGGACTTCCAGAAGCTCTGGACCGATCCGGACACGCCAAACCGCGAGCGCAAGCGACTGCTCGCCCACATCGTCGAGGACGCCACGCTCATCAAACTGCCGGCGGAAGGCATTACGAGGATTCATGTCCGCTTCAAAGGCGGCAAGACCGAAACGCTCATGGCGATGAACCCCAGGTCCTCCGCGCAGCAGGTGAAGACGCCGCCGAAGATCGTCGAGATGGTCGATGAGCTCCTCGACGACCACATCTATTCCAAGATTGCCGATCTACTCAACGGGCGAGGACTTCACCCCGGCGGATCGGCACGACCTGGACGAGGCGATGCTCGTTTCACCGCCTTGCGAGTGGCCTATCTCGTCCATCAATACGGGCTCCGCTCTCGCTACGATCGACTCCGAAACCGAGGAATGCTGACGAAAAAGGAAGCGGTGGTTCGCCTGGGAATCCACGAGGCCACTCTGGTACGCTGGGCGGAGCACGGTATCATTACCAGACATGCGTACAACGCGCACGCGTATCTGTACGAGCCTCCCGGGCCGAACCCGCCAGTCAAGCATTGCAGTCGATGGGATCGGCTCATCGATCGGGCGGCGGCCATCAAAACAGCGAACCCGTCAAGACACTCAGATCAGATTGAAGGAGGTGTAGTGTGAAGACAGATGGTTGTAGAACAACAGATAACCGGTACGGTCCCAGACCAGCAACTTCACCCTGTTGCGCGGGCGATTCGCGAAAACAAAGAGATGCCCGCTCAACGGGTCCTGCCCGATGATCTCGCGGACCATCGCCGCCAGACCGTCGAAGGATCGCCGCATGTCCGTGGGACCGGTGTAGACGAATACGCGCAGGGCCGATGGCAGCATCAGCATGAGACCTGGTCCCCGATCGGGTGCGTGCCCGCCGCCTCCACTGCCGCGATCAGCCGTCCCAGGACCTGGGCATCGAAGTCCCCGGGCACGCGGACCATCCGGCCACCTGACAGCACAACCTCGTAGGCCGCCCGAGTCACCTGCGGTACCCGCACCTCCACGAAACCGGCCCTCACCGCGGCGCTGCGGAAGCGATCCTGCCGCCGATCCCCGGCACCAGCCCCCGATTGTGACAAGCGGCGCTTCCACCACGAGAAAGTCACGGCCTGGATCCGCTGCCGACGGCAATACTCCGCCTGGCTCAGGCCACTGCGG
>CAYVVX010000330.1:0-6431 GCA_964455315.1 uncultured Planctomycetales bacterium
GCCTTGCCGATGTTGGTGAAATTGGCCCCGCACTGGGCCTTGCGAGCGCTCTGACGGGCCGCCGACAACGAGGGCAGCAGGATTCCGATCAGCAGGGCGATCACGGCCACCACCACGAGCACTTCGATAAGGGTGAACGCGCGGGAAGTTCGACGCGACATGGCGATTGTCCTCCACATGGCGCCCCATGGGGCGCGGAGAATTGATCAGACGGTCACAATGCCTCCACCGCCGGTAATCCAGCAGCATGGCCTGCCGACATCAGCCCCACGCAACGTGCCCCTGCTCGCCCATACAGACCGCTTGCCCGGGGACGCCGGCACGGCCGAAACCACGACTTCCCCGCTGAGACTGATGACAGGCCCTTGCACCGATGGTTTGTTTATGCCATGAACAAGCCTCCTTGTCAAGGGGCGATGGGGCGGGTACCCGGTTGTCTGGCCCCCGGGGCGTTGCCGGGCGGGCTAAATCGGGTCATTGCGGAGCATTGATGGTTCGGCGGGGGGAGTTCGCGAGGCGAGGCGGTTCAGAGGAGTCTCTCCACGGGATGGCAGGCGGGACTTGCCTTCAAAATGAACCCCCAACTCGCGGCTCGGCCCGCGTTAATCGGCGGTTCGGCAGTGATGGTCTTTCCCGCCCGGGGGACTGGGCAGTCTCTGCACCGCAAGGCTCCAAGATCTCAGCTTCAAATCAGGGTCAGCGGACGTACTCGAACCGGTCGCTCCAGGCCAGGCGAAAGCCGAAATCGGCGAACCGCTTGGCCGGGGCCAGGCTGCTGCGGGCCGCACATCGGCAGTACTTGACGTGATGGCGCCAGGAACCGCCCCGCGCGGCCCGGCGATCGGTCGCCTGCGGGCCGCGCGGATTGTGCCCCGGGCTGGACCGGTAGTAGCCGGGATCGTAGAAGTCCGCGCACCACTCGTGAACGTTGTCAGCCATGTGATAGAGCCCGAAGTCATTGGGTCCGGCGGCCGCGGGACAGCCGACAGGCAGCGGGCCGCCGGTGAGCGGACCGGCCAGGTTCGTGGCGTAGGCCCCCTCCAGCGCGAGAGGGTCGTCGCCCCAGGGGTACGCCTGTTGCACCCGCCCGCCCCGCGCGGCGTACTCGCGTTGCGCTTCGGTCGGCAGGTGATAGCCGTGCCCGGTGAGTGCGTCGAGCCACGTCGCGTAAGCCACGGCATCGTCCCAGCTCACTCCGCAGACGGGGTAATCGGTCCGATCGAACCGCGGCCGCCGCCACTCCAGCGGCTCGGGATGTCCGGTCTGTGCCAGAAAGACAGCGTATTCCGCGTTGGTGACCGGATGGATCGCGATCGAGAAAGGATCGAGCGTCACCTCGTGCACCGGTTGCTCGTCGGCCCGCCCGCCCGCATCGCCGAGCAGAAACGATCCGCCGGGCAGCGCCCGCATGGACGGAAGGATGGCATTGGTACTGCCTGAATGCGGCGTGGGGTGCTTCATCATCGCGACACATCGTCTCGGAATACGCTTGTTCCGTGCCGGCACGCGGGCTGCGGCTGATTCATGATGGGTTCAGACTATCAGCCGCACATCCGGCAGGCAAAGACAGTTGCGGCCGGGACGAGGCCGCAGCGTGAACCGCTGCGATCGCCCTCGCCGGAGAAGATCCCTGCTGGAGCCGGTGATTTACGAACCGCCCTTGAGATGCGAGAATGCGGCACCCGCTCCATGTTCAGGATGCAGTGTCAGATAACTGGGAGTCACGATCATGAACTGCACGTTGACGATGGCGACGGCATGCCTGCTATCGCCCCTGCTCGCCAGCGCCGATCAGCAATCTCCGGAGCCGCCCGGGAAGACCGATCCGGCCGCGGACACTCGACTCGATTGGTGGAGAGAGGCCCGATTCGGCATGTTCATCCACTGGGGACCGGTGAGCCTGAAGGGGACGGAGATCGGCTGGTCGCGCGCGGGTGAGCGCAGGGGTACCGGGGGAACCGGCACTGTTCCGGTCGAGATCTATGACAATCTGTACCGGGAGTTCAACCCCGAGGACTTCGACGCCGACGCATGGGTCCGGCTGGCCCGGGAAGCCGGCATGAAGTACCTCGTCTTCACCACCAAGCATCACGACGGCTTCGTCAATTTCGACTCCAGCCTGACCGACTACAAGATCACCAGTTCCGAATCGCCCTTCGGACGCGACATCGTGGCCGAGCTGGCCGGCGCCTGTCACCGGGCCGGAATGCGACTGGGCTTCTATTACTCACCGCCGGACTGGCACCATCCCGACTACCGCACCGGGAACCATGGGCGCTACATCGAGTATCTTCACGGCCAGATCCGCGAACTCTGCACCCGCTACGGCAAGGTTGACATCATCTGGTTCGACGGCCTCGGCGGCACCGCCTTGGATTGGGATTCCGAAAGGCTCTTCAAGTTGATTCACGAGTTGCAGCCCGACGCCATCGTGAATAACCGTGGCGGGCTTCCCGCGGATCATGACACACCGGAGCAGCGCGTCGGCGCGTTTCAGATCGATCGGCCATGGGAAACCTGCATGACCCTGTGTCGCCAGTGGGCCTGGCGCCCCGATGATCAGATGAAATCGCTGAAACAGTGCATCCAGACCCTGGTACGGACCGCGGGAGGAGATGGCAATCTCCTCTTCAACGTGGGTCCGATGCCCGACGGGCGAATCGAGCCGAGACAGGCCGAACGGCTCCGTGAGATGGGTCAATGGCTGAACCGCCACGGCCGCAGCATCTACGGCACACGAGGCGGTCCGTTCAAGCCGACATCCTGGTGCGCGTCCACACACCAGGGCAACGTGATCTACCTGCATATCCTGGAATGGGTGCATGACCAGATCGCGCTGCCGGCCATTGATCGGAGAATCGTCCGCAGCACGCTGCTCACCGGAGGCGAGGTGGAGGTGAAGCCCGGCCCCCGGGGCCTGATCGTGACGGTTGCCCAACCGCATAGAAACAACATCGACACCATCGTGGCCATCGAGCTGGATGGGCCGGCCGGGACGATCGCACCTGTGGAGGTCCCGTCGGGTTCGCTGGCCTTCCGGGCTTCCGCCGAGGCCTCCAACGTCAAGGAGAACAGGCTTGTCTGCAGCGCGGACAAGGCCGTGGATGATAATGCCGCGACGCAATGGGCCACGGATGCTGGCACCCGGGAGGCCTGGCTTGCGGTCGACCTGAAGGCGCCGCGCACCATCCGACACGCCATCATCTGCGAATCCATTCCCAACCGGATTCAGGCATTTAAGTTGGAGTACCTGGCCGACGGCGACTGGAGGACGTTTCATGAGGGCACGACGATCGGGGATCATGTGAGCCTGAGCTTTCCACCGATCACCGCGCAGCGCATCCGCATGCATATCACGAATGCGCGGGAAGGGCCGACGATTTCCGAGTTCCAGCTTTTCGGGGAGCAGTAGACAAGTGGTGGCGTTATTGATCGGTCTTGCGATACTGCAGCGCGACCTCGAGGATGACAGGTCCGGCGCGTACACGATCAGCGATGTCTCGTTCATCGCCGACTGCGACGGTACGACCCAGCGCTACGTGGTGATGCGGCCCGGAGACTTCGAAGCCGATCGGCCGCATGATGTGCTGATCGCGCTGCATGGGCACGGATCGGATCGCTGGCAGTTCGTGAAGGATCGTCGGGATGAGTGCCGGGCGGCGCGGGACGTGGCCGCCAGGCATCGGATGATCTTCGTCTCGCCCGACTACCGGGCCAGCACCTCGTGGATGGGGCCCAGGGCCGAGGCGGACGTGGTCCAGATCATCGCGGAGATCAGGCGCCAATACCCGGTCGGCAGGGTCTTCATGTGCGGTGGCTCCATGGGCGGTGCGTCGGCGCTGACCTTTGCGGCTCTCCATCCGGAGCTGATCGCCGGCGTGGCGTCGATGAACGGAACCGCGAACCATCTCGAGTACGAGAACTTCCAGGACGCCATCCGCGCATCGTTCGGTGGTACCAAGGTCGACATCCCGCTGGAATACAAGCGCCGCAGCGCGGAGTATTGGCCGGAGCGTTTCACCATGCCGGTGGGGATCACTGCCGGAGGCAAGGACGCGTCGGTTCCTCCCGGGAGCGTCCTGCGCTTCGCACCCGTGCTCAAGGTGTTGAACAGGCAGATCCTCGTGATTTACCGCGCGGACCAGGGACACAGCACGACCTACGATGATGCGCGGGCCATCATTGAATTCATCATCAGGCCCGCGACGGCCACGACGCGTCCCACCGGGACACCCGAAGCGGACGCCGGGAAGGAACGGGTCGAGCAGAACTGATCCTGACCAGGTTCGGTGTCCAGCCGTGCAGCCGTTGGGCCGGCGACCGGACGGGCAGTTTCCGATCGCTTGCCACGGGGCTTGGGCAGACCACGGCGAAGTGTAAAAATAAAAAAGGCCACCGAAGTGGCCAAAACGTGTTTTTGGTTTCCGGGAACTCTAGTAGCGGCCGCCCCGGCCGCCACCGCCGCCACGCCCGCCGCCGTAGCCGCCGCCACCGCCGCCACGACCACCGCCGTAGCCGCCGCCACCGCCACCGCCACGACTCTCACGCGGCTTGGCCTCATTGACCGTCAGGGCGCGGCCGCCGTGATCCGCACCGTTCAGGGCGCTGATCGCCGCCTGGGCTTCCTGGTCGGAACCCATCTCCACGAATCCGAACCCCTTGCTGCGGCCGGTATCGCGGTCCATGATCACCTCAGCGCTCTGGACCGTGCCATGCGCCGAGAACAACTGCTCGAGGTCCGAGCTGCTCGTGTCATAGGTCAGATTCCCGACATACAACTTTTTGCCCACGATTCTGTCTCCTGCGAAAGATTGCCCCGACCCGAGTTTTGCTTTCAGGGTCGTGATTGAAAGAGGCCTGCGTTTCGGCCTGGAAAGGTAGAGACGATTGAGAGGGCAGCGCGGTACTGGTCGTCAGGGGCGCGGATCCACCTCAGTCGCAAAGCCAACCGGTGAGCATCCTAATCCAAATCCTCGCCGGGTCAAGCCGCCTCTCCGGGAGGGCGGCGGCGCAGCTTCAGCCCGACACACACGCAGGTTAGCGTGCACTAACGTTCCCGGGTTTAGGCACTACCGGTTCGGGCGGGCTCCCCGGGGTGTATTCGAGGCCGGGGCACGGGCCGATCAGTCGGTGTCCTGCTCACGGCACCAGGGGCTGTCCGGGCACTGCTCACAGCTGTGGTCCTGGTCCCGGCACTGCTGAACGCGGCGGAGGATGAGCTCGCACATCATGCGGTCCAGGCCGATAGGCCCGGAGCAGTGCCAGCCAACCCCGGGATGACGCGCCGCGGCCTGAGCCCCCATGCGGGGGATGTCCTCGCGGCTGTGCCGCCCGGGGGAGAGGAAGTAGGGAAAGATGAAGACGAAATCCGCCCCGTCGGTGACGGCGGCGTCGAAGGCCTGCGCGATGGTCGGCTCGGCGAGCTCCATGTGGGCGGCGTAGATCCGGTCGCCGGTCATGGCGCGGAGCTGCCCGGCGACGTCCTCGAGCATGCGGTTGGCGGCGTCACGCCGGCTGCCGTGGTCGACGATGATGATGGCGCGGGGCACAGGTCGCTACTCCCGTGACGCGGGCTCGTCGCTGCTGAACAATGCCGGCTGGTCCCGGGAAGGCATGGATTCATTATAGCAGGCGACTGCCGTCCGCGTTCGAGAGGCACAAGAAGCCGCGGCCGCGAGCGGGTGGTTCTCTCTTAACCACGCTCTCCCGGTCACGGCTTGTGTTGGGTGTTCGGGCACGATGCGCGAGCAGGCCGCCACGGCGGACGACCTTGCGAGTTCGCCCATCCGCCACCCTTGCGGGCAGGCCGATCAGGCGAAGTTCACCGCAGCGCGCCGGCGCCGCCTGAGCAGAGGCAACAAGCTCAGGCAGACCAGGGTGGCCGTAGCCGGCTCTGGAACCTCGATGAATCGCAGGATCGGTGAATCGACGTTCGCCGGGGTGAGGCCGACGTTCATCTGGGCTTCGAAGTTCACGCCGGTGTATCCGGAGCCGGCGCCGAGATTCTCGGCTCCGGCCTGATCGGGAGGATCAATCCAGTTCACGCCGCTGCCGCCCGACCCGGTGAGGTTCTGGTCCCAACCGGACATCCCGATGAAGTAGGTTGTGCCGCCGGTCAGCGCGATCGGAGCAGCGAATTCTCCGCCCAGCCACAGCCCGGCCACGGGCACGGTGCCACTCCAGTCAAACGTGCCGAGTTCAGTGCCGCCGATCGCGGGGCGGTCCGTGTACAGCTTGGTGGTGAAGGTGGCGTTATTGTTCAGGTTGGTGAGCCCGCTGGCCAGGCGTGTTTGAATTCCTGCCAGCTCCAGATCTGTAGCCGGCGTCCAGTACCAGCCGATCTTGCCGCTCGGTGCCGCCCAGTAAAAGGCTCCTGGCGCCAGGGTCTCGTTGACCGTCTGATACACCTGCGTGGCCTGTACCGAGCCGGT
>CAYVVX010000331.1:0-6428 GCA_964455315.1 uncultured Planctomycetales bacterium
CACCGACAAGCCGCACGTGCGCATGACCGAACGGGTGATCGCGCCGGAGCGGCTGAACTTCATCGACGTGGTCAGCAGCAGCCACAACCACACCGATCACCTCGACGCGGAAACACTGATTCCGCTGTTCCGGGCCAATCCGGACATCGCGTTTGTCATTCCCGAGGCCAACCGCAATTTCGTCGTCGAACGACTCAACATCGACCCGGCGATGCCGCTCGGCGTCGACGACGGCACGCGCGTTCGCACCAGCGGGGTCGAGTTCACCGGCCTCCCCGCCGCTCACGAGACCATCGAGCGCGATGACCGCGGGCGGTGCACGCACCTCGGCTACATCGTCCGCTTCGGCTCGTTCAACATCTATCACAGCGGAGATACGATCCGCTACGACGGGATGGCCGAACAACTCCGCGAGTATCGCATTGACGCCGCCCTGCTGCCCATCAATGGCCGGGCCCCCGAGCGGCGCGTGGCCGGCAACCTGTGGGGCGACGAAGCCGCCCGACTCGCCAAGGACATCGACGCGGGCTGTGTGATTCCCTGCCACTACGACATGTTCGCGTTCAATACCGCGCCGCCCGACGCATTCGTCGCTGAATGCGAGCGACTGGGCCAGCATCACCGCATCCTCGAACAGGGCGAGGGGACGTGCTTCCGGTGGGAGGATGTGTAGCCCCCGCACCCGTCTCGGTGGATAGCCTCGATCACGCACTGAGGAGCCAGGTTTGAGAACCTACCGCATCGTCGGCATCAACTTCGACCACATGCACATGGGCGACAACCTGGGCATGGCGTTTGAACATCCGCGGGCCGAGATCGTCGGGCTCTGCGACGAGCAGCCCGAGCGGATGGCACCGGCCGCGAAGCAGTTCGGCGTGCCCGCCGATCGTCTGTTCACCGATTACCGCGCGTGCATCGAGCGGACCCGGCCGGACATCGTGCTGCTCTGCCCGGCGACCGCCCACCACGGTGAATGGACCCGCCGCGTGGCCCCGTTCGGCATGCACATTCTCATGGAGAAGCCCTTCGCGGCGACGCTGGCCGATGCCGACGCGATGATCGCCGCGATGAAATCGACCGGAAAGCTGCTGGCCATCAACTGGCCGATCGCGTGGTTCCCGGCTCACGTCACCACCCGGCGGCTGATCGACGACGGGACCATCGGCGAGGTCATCGAGATCCACTACTACGACGGCAACCGCGGCCCGCTCTGGCACACTGCCGGCAAGGAGGAGATTGACGCCGAGACGGTTGCCCGGCAGAAGCCGTCGAGCTGGTTCTACAGTCGCGAGCACGGCGGCGGGTCGCTGCTCGACTACCTGGGCTACGGCACCACGCTGGGCACCTGGTTCCTCGACGGGCGCAAGCCGATCGACGTGACCACGGTTGTCGACCGCCCGGCCGGGCTGGAGGTGGACGAGCACAGCATCACAGTCGCCCGCTACGCCTTCGGAATGAGCAAGTTCGAGACTCGCTGGGGCACCTTCACCGATCCCTGGACTCATCAGCCGCAGCCCCGTTGCGGCTTCGTCGTGGTCGGCACCGAGGGCACCATCGCCTGCTACGACTACGCCACCACGCTGCGCGTGCAGACCCGCGACTGCCCGCAGGGGAAAGATGTTTCCGTGGACACGCTGGCCCCGCCGAATCAGAACCCCGTGCAATACCTCATCGACCGCATCGAGCGGAACCTGCCCGTCGAGGGCCCGCTCTCGCCGGAGCTGTGCCGCATCGGCCAGCAGATCGTCGACACCGCGATCAGAAGCGCAGCCGAGGGACAAACGGTGACACTCCTCGGCTGAATCCCGCCGCGCAGGATCCGCGCCGCGGACCCGCGGAATGTGCGCCTTCTGCGGTCGCGCTCAGGTCCGCCTCGTCTGAAGGTCGATGAATCCCTTTGATGAAGACGTTGCCGCAGGCTGCAAGGAGTTGCCATGATCGCCCGCATGACGCTTTCGATGGGTCACCGCCAGGTGGTCGCCACCTTCGAGGACGACTACGAGTGGCGCTGTGAGGATCTGCTGATCTCCACCTTTCTCAACGCCATGTACGGCAAACAGGCCAAGTTCGCCCCCGGTGTCGGTGCCCCCGGGCATCGCCAGGCCCGCGCCGCCGCCCGCACCGCCGAGGACGCCGGCTGGACCGTCGATCTTCGCCTGATCGCGGCCGAGCAGAGCGTGGCCTGAGCCGGCCGGCTCCATCGCAGTCCACCGGATGCGCCCGGCGGGCATCACTCAATTCAGACAGCCCGGATCCGCCGGCCCGCCCCGCCCGAAAACGCAGAAACAGGCCTCCCGTCGGCACATATGCCTGTCCAGGGGCAGGCCCGGGGTTCGGAAAGTCCCAATTCCCGGTCAGGAAATATCCCACTCCCCGACCATAGTTTGGTAGGATGCGAGGAGAGGGTCTCAGCGCATCACCCCGCCGCCGGCCACCGCCGGCCGGGGCATTCGGGCCGATTCCTGCAAAGTAAGGAGCTCTTGCCATGCACCGCATTCGCGCCGTTGCCTGTGCCACGATCCTGTTCAGCGGGCTCGCCGCATCACCCGCTTCGGCCGGCTACGACCGGGCCGGGTACCGGACGGAACTGAGCACCCTGGCCCACAGCGTGTCGGGGACGGTGACCATCGTCGACATCGACACCATCCGCGTCGACAACTTCCACTACGACGGCGGAGGGATCTCCGTCTACTTCGTGCTGGGGACCTCTGACACTTACGCGGCCTTCGCCAGCGGCCTGGTCATCGGCGACGACCTCCTGGGCACGCCGTACAGCGGCGGCTCACTGGTCATCAACCTGCCGCCGGGCGAGACGCTCGACGGCTACAACGCGGTCAGCGTCTGGTGTGTCCCGGCCGGAGCGAACTTCGGCTCCGGCACCTTCGGGGCGCCCTATGCCCGTACCGGCTGGACCGCGACGTTGTCCACCCTCGCGCACAACGTCTCCGGCACCGTGACCATCGTCGATGAAAACACCGTGCGCGTGGACGACTTCCACTATGACGGCGGCGGCATCGCCGTGTACTTCGTCCTCGGCGCGAGCAATGACTACGCCGGCTTCTCCTCCGGGCTCGTCATCGGCAACAACCTGCTGGGCACGCCCTACAACGGCGGTACGCTGACCATCAACCTGCCCGGCGCCAGTACCCTCGACGGTTACAACGCCATCAGCGTCTGGTGCGTCCCGGCCGGGGCGAATTTCGGGTCGGGCAGCTTCCTGGCCGTGCCCGAGCCGCCCGCCCTGGTGCAATGCCGCAGCGCCAAGACGCATGCCGGGGTGGGCGAACTGACCACGGTCGTGCCCCTGACCGATACGGTCACCAGCGAGCCGCGCGACGGCGGCCCCACGCGGCTGCTCTTTGACTTCTGCACGGAGATGGCCGCAGCTGATGATACGCCGGACTGTTCCGAGGTCGCACTTTCGACCGGCACCTGCCAAGGAGTCAGCATCAGCGGGATGACCCTGACCCTGGACCTGGACGGCGTGCCGCCGGGGCAATGCCTCACCGCGACGCTCAGCGGCATCGAGGATCTGGACGGCAACCCCATGCAGGGCACCGACACGGTCCACATCCGCAGCCTGCCCGGCGACCGCAACGGCGACGGGGTGGTCAACATCGTGGACCTGAGCATGGTCAAGGGCGATCTGTTTCAGCCGGTGGACATGATGAGCTGCCGGTCGGACCTCAACCTCGACGGCGTGGTCAACATCGTCGATCTGAACGCCACCAAGCAGAACCTGTTCATGACCGCGGTCTGCCCGTAAGGGCGTGTCGGATGTGATCAAGCATGCGGGGCCGGCGTCATTCGCCCTCAGGCGGGCGGCGCCGACCCGTTCCTGACCACGACACCCAGCCGCCGGAAGTCCGCGCGCTGCTGTCGAACCGACCTGACCGAGTTCAGCACCCGCGGGCTCATGTGGTACAGGGGCACCAGGGTGAAACCCGGCAGCGCGATCGTGGCTCCGGCTACCTCCGCCAGCTTCCAGCGTTGATCGTACAGCAGCCCCACCGCCCGCAGAGCCACCGCCCCGACGCTGGCCACCACCTTCGGCTGGAGCAGCTCCAGCAGGCCGCGCAGGAAGGAGCCGCAGTTGCTCACCTCGGCGGGCGTCGGCGTGTGGTTGCGAACCTCGTCCGCCGGGCAGCACAGTACCGCGTTGGTGATGAAGATCTCCGCGCGGGTCAGCTTCGCACAGGCCAGCAGCTCGTCAAACCGCCTGCCCGAAGCATCCCCGGTGAACGGCCTGCGCGTCCGCTCCGCCCCGCGCCGGCCCGGGGCTTCACCGATGAACACCACCCTCGGCGTCAGCGTCCCGTTCAGCGGCGACAGCACCGCCCGCTTGTCCGCCAGCCGCGGGCAGCGCCGGCACGCACCGGCCTGTTCGCAAAGCTGCTGGAAGCTCGCGGCCGCCGCGATCACCACACGATGGTCCCCTGGTAGTCGAACGCGAAGGGCATCACCTGCCCGCCGATCGCGCTGAGAGCCCGGGCCCGTTGCGGTTTGCGGTTGTCCTCGGCCAGGTACACGACGCAGCCGCCCCCGCCCGCGCCGCAGACCTTCGCACCCAGGGCCCCGTTGTCCAGTCCCACCTCGATGAAACGGTGCAACTCCGGCGTCGCGCAGCTCGGGTGCAGCATCTGGTGGCAGCGCCAATTCTCGTTGAGCAGGTCCGCGAAGCCGCACAGGTCGCCGGTCCGGAGGGCCTCGTTCATCTCCAGCCCGACCCGCTTGAGCCCGTGCATGCCCTCCAGCACCGTCCCCGTGTTGTCGCGATAGTCGGACAGGATGTCCAGGTGGATGTCCCCGGCCAGGTGGGCCTTGCCCGTGAATACGAGAAGGAGGTCCTTCGCGAGCTGGCGCAGGGTTCGCTCCGAGACCGGCGCCGCTTCCCAGGGCACCTCGTCGCCCTCGAACCGCAGGAAGCTCAGGCCGCCCAGCGCTGAGGCGAACTGGTCCTGCTTGCCGGTCCAGTGATTCAGGTCATCACGCTCGGCCAGTGCGGCCAGGTGAGCCATGGCCGGCGGATCGAACTCGCCCCGCTCGTACTGCGTGCAGATCGCGCAGGTCAGGACGGCTATGGCGGCGCTGCTGGACAGCCCCGAGCCCACGGGGATCTCCGAGTACGTCGCCAGCTCGAATCCCCGCGACGGGTTCGCCCGGCGGACGCAGGCCTTGATCAGGTCGAGATCACCTTCGAACGTCAGCGCCTCGATCGACTCCGCCGCTTCGTGGATGCCCAGGTCCAGCGCGTGCAGCTCAATCCGGCGATCGTCGCGCGGCGTGAGCGTGCCGAAGGCGTAGTAGTTGATCGCCCCGTTGACCACCGCGCCGTGATGTTCGACGCAGTACGGGGCCACATCGGTGCCGCCGCCGCCGAAGTCAATCCTTCCGGGGGCGCGAGCATGCAGGACAGGGTGTTTCATGGGTGAACCATTCCTGGTGAAGATTGCGGTAGCTGCCACTCCCAGGTTCAATCGGGTAGGTTCCGCCGAGCCGCTCCAATCCATCGTGAGAGTCGAACCGTATGTCGAGCGTGACCGTCTTTGCGCCCTCGCTCGCCGGCGTCAGTTCGATCTCGAATGACATGTCCTTGGTCACGAAGATCCTGGCACTCTTCATCTCCAGCTTGCGCCCGCGATCATCCACCGCGCTCTCGACTCTGGCGCCGTAGAAGGAGACCGCGACGTTGCGGTTCAGCGAACCAGTCACCGAAAGATGATCGCTGAAGGATTCAACCTGATCAATCTTGTGGCGAAGCGGATGGATACGATTCCCGCGATAGCTTTTCGGCCCTCCAACGCAGCCGCTCATCACCAGCAGACCGGCAAGCACGCCACGACAGATGAGATACCGCATCAAACAGGTTCCTCCAGTACATGCAGGCTCGACTTGAGGCTCCTCCATGAAAGGGTCGATGGCTGCAACATCCGCTCGATGGGAGGCGCCCGGCACCGACAGAGCTTGAACAGGGATCAATGTAAACCACCGTGGTTTGGTTCACAATGGTCGCTGAATATGTCGATTCCAGGGTCAGCTTCCACTAGAATAGGTATTGCGTTTCGGTGTCCAGCCCGGGAGATTCAGCTATGGCCACGGCGACAAGCCATCCCTACGTTGTGCGCGATCAGTCGATCCTTGGCGGCGAACCCATCATCACGGGAACCCGCACCCCGGTCAGGGCTGTCGTGGAGTCGTGGCGTCTGGGCATCGCTCCGGAAGAAATCATCGTTCACCTGCCCCACCTCACCCTCGCCCAGGTCTTCGACGCCCTCAGCTACTTCGCGGACTATCAGGCTGAGATCACGGAGTACATCGAGCGCAACCGCATCGCCGAAGATGACATCGATCCCCGGGCGAGCCATCCATGAGCCGGCTCTTCATCAGTCTCTATCTCGATGAGGACGTCAGCGTCCTGGTCGCACGAC
>CAYVVX010000332.1:0-6423 GCA_964455315.1 uncultured Planctomycetales bacterium
GTATCTCGGCGAGCTTCAGCGCCACGCCGACGCGCGGCCGATTACCGCTGACCGTCGCCTTCGATCACCTGTACAAGGATGAGGCCGAGACCTGGCAATGGACCTTCGGCGACGGACAGGGCAGCGCTGAACCTTCACCGATGCATACCTATCCTTATCCCGGCACCTACACGGTGACGCTGGCGGTTTCCGGACCGGGCGGCTCCCACGCCCTGACACGCCCCGATCTGATCGAGGTGCTGACTGTCCGGGCGGACCTCGACGCCGATGGCGATGTGGACCTCGATGACTTCGGGGTGTTCCAGCGCTGCCTGACCGGACCGGGCATTCCCGTGACGCCGGTCGCGTGCGGGCCCGCCGACTTTGACAGCGACAATGATGTTGACCAGAGCGACCTGATTCTGCTTCGGGAGTGCATGGGCGGGTCGGGCATGCCGCCGCCGACGGCGTGCGAGGAATAGGAGATCGCGGCTCCTGCCGGCGGCTTCCCCTCAATCAACGTCCACTGCCCGTGGGTACGATCCCAGCACATTGATCCGCAGGCAGTGCGGGCGGGCCGCGGCCAGGGCCCGCTGGACGTCCGCGCCGTCCTGGTGCCCCTTGAGATCCACGAAGAAGTAATACTCCCAGTTCCGCTTCCTGCTGGGGCGCGATTCGATGAAGGACATGTTGATGCCGGCCTGCCGGAAGGCGTCCAGCACGTTGACCAGCGCCCCGGGTTCGTCGCTGGTGGTGAACACCACCGAGGTCTTGTCGTCACCGGAAGCCCGCGAGCAGCTCCGACCGATCACGAAGAAGCGGGTCACGTTGTTGGCGTTGTCCTCGATATTGCGGCAGACGATGTTGAGCCCGTACAGCTCCGCGGCCAGGGTGCTGCCGATGGCGGCGGCGTGCTCCTCGTCGCGGGCCATCTCCGCCGCCTTGCTGCTGCTGGCGACGGGGATGGTGGCGCCGTAGAGGTTGGTCTCGCTGAGCCAGCGCTGGCACTGGGTGAACACCTCCGGCTTGGAGTAGACCCGCTCGACCGCGTCCAGCGGGCAGGTCGCCAGCAGGTTGTGATGGATGGCCCGGTTGATCTCGGCGCAGATCTGCACGTCGGTCTCGACCAGGGCATCCAGCGTGTCGATCACGCCCCCGCCAACCGAGTTTTCGATGGGCACCACACCGAAGTCGGCATGTTCGCGCGAAACCTCCTCGAACACCCCGCGGATGTGATTGACCGGCTCATACTCGACCGAGGCCCCGAACTTTCCCGACGCCGCCAGGTGGGAGTAGCTGCCCTGGGGGCCCAGGTATGCGATTCGCAGCGGCTTCTCCAGCGCGAACGAGCCGCTCATCAGCTCGCGGTAGATGGCCAGCAGGGTCTTGTCCGGCAGCGGCCCCTGGTTGGCCCGGCGGATCTTCTCGAAGACGATTTTCTCGCGGTCGGGTGCGTAGATGGGCGCGCCGCCGGCGTTCTTGAGCTTGCCGATGTGCACCACGATCTCCGCGCGGCGATTGAGCAGCGCGACCAGCTCCGCGTCCACCGCGTCGATCTGTTGTCGAAGTTCCTCGAGATCCATCCGGCCACCCGGTGCGCTGGCAAAGCCGGTTTTAGAGCAACACCCGCGGGCCGCTCGGGCTTTCCCAATCAGTAAGGTAGCCGAAGCCGGGCAGGGCATAAAGAGCCGGGCAGCGCCTGCGAGCTCCGGGGTTCCGGGTGTGGCGTCGAGGAGGAGGTCGGCGATGCGAGTGCATCGGCGTGCCGGAGAGGGGGAAACCGCGAGCGCTGCTGCGAGGGATTGGCTCGGCCATCCCGCAGCGCCCGCGGTTTCCCGGTGGCTCCTCTGGATCATTCTCGGCCCCGTGCGAGCCGCTCCACGCTCGCCTGCCGGGGCGATCCGGCAACCGCCGCTCCGCGGCGATCAGCTCTCAGCATTGGCCAGCAGCGGCGGACGGCGGCGGCGGCGGCGCTTCTTCGGCGCTCCCGGGACGCGCACTTCCGGCTTGCGCGGCTGGGCGGCGGTCGCGACTTCCAGCGCCTCCGCCGCGGTCTTCGCGAACAGGTCCGCGTTGATCTCCTTCCATAACCCTTCCGCCCGATTGAACACGCCACCGGAGATCATCACGTTCATGGTCGGGTTGACGCCGACCTCGCGAAGCATATCGATCAGCCGGCGCACGCCGGGAACACCCTGCGGCTGAGTGCCGAAGATGAGCAGGATCTCGGGCCGATGCGTGCCCACCAGCGAGAGGATTTCATCGTTGGGCACGCCGCCGCCGATGAAGAAGACCTCCCAGCCATCGGCCTCGAACAGATCGGCGCACATCTGAGCGCCCAGTTCCTCCGGCTCACCGTCGGCACAGGCAACCAGGATGCGGCGACCGTTGGAGGGCCTCCGGGCCAGGCGGGATTGAAGCTGGTCCACCAGCGTCCGGCTGATCCGCGTGGCCATGTGCTCGGTGGCCAGGTTGATCTGGTCATTGCGATACATGGTTGCCACCTGCTCCATCGCCGGCCAGAGCATCTGCCGGTAGAGCCGGGCGGGCTCGGTTCCCTGGTTGAGGGCCTGTTCCAGAACGTCCCGGCACTCCTGTCGTTTTCCGTCCAGCAGAGCCGGCATGAACCTGTCGAGCACTTTGTCCACGACTGTTTCCCTTCGTTCGACCTGCCGGAAAGACGGCGCGGAAAGGGCACCGCCGCGAACGCATCTAGGCGTCGCATTCCTCGTTCAAGCCTCATGCTCGATTGGGGACCTTCCGACGGGAAGCCATCGGACGCGACCGGCTGCTCCACACCGGCTGACACGGGATACGGGGGCCGGCAGCATCCATCCCTGGCCGCTGCCGAGCTTGCCACCGACTTCCAGGATTCCGCATTCCTGACCCTTTCGCTAGTCAAGATGGGAAAGATAGGTTGTGTGGCGAGATTGGTATCGGCGCGACTTCGATTTTTTCTTGAGGGCGATTCCGAAATATCCTACCCAGTTTACCAAGGTGCCAGAAAACCCGCCAGGCCCTGACCACGGAGCCGCAGGCCCGATAATGTGCTCGGGACCGGTCCAGATCCCGAGTCCGTGACACTTCCGGCGGGGGTGGGACAGTCTGATGTACTTATCAGGCCGTGGCGCAGGCGCGAATTGGTGCCGCCCAAATCCGCGCCCGCCGAAGGTGCCACAGGCCCCAGTCCCCGGAGCTCCCTGGTGAGCGAGCTGCCTGGTGACCTGAGATCGCCGGGGGCGACGGCGAGCCCGGGCCCGGACGGGCTGCGGCGGCGGGCGACACAGGCTCAGGCGAACCGTATCATCTGTTGCCCGGCAGGTGCCGCCGGTTGCCGATCACCCCGGCGGCGCCCGCCCGGTCTGGGGGCGAGTGGCGGAATGGCAGACGCTGGGGACTTAAAATCCCCTGTCCCTCACGGGACGTGCGGGTTCGATTCCCGCCTCGCCCAAATTCTTATCGCAGGTAATTGCATCTACCAGCTTCTTGCCGCTTTTCTTGGCATTTTCGACGACTTCTTCCGGCTCCTGCGGCTCCGTACTGCCCCCGGCGGCAGGATGGTGCAGCGCTATTGCAGCGCTTTCGTCGGTCGCCTTGCGGTAGTGCTCATCCGTCACGGTGCGGTAGAAGGCATCGGCGATCTTCTCGGTATGCCCGAGCCAGGCGGCGCAGACGTGCGAGGGGAAGATGTCCGCCAGCTCCGTTGCCCGCGACGCCCGCAGGTTCTGCCAGGCCTTCGGCCAGGCCTTGATGCCCGCGTCCTCGATGTAGCGGAGAAGCTGCGTCCGCAGGTTCACGTTCGACCGCCGGTACCTGGTGATGACGTGAAGAGAGCCCTCCGGGGCGGCGTCGAAGACCGCCTGGAAGTGTTGGACCAGCTCGGGGAACATGGGCACCACGCGGATGCCGCCGTCGGCATGGTGAGCCGTCTTGGAGGACCGGATGATGAACCGCTTCTCCGCGAAGTCCACGTCGGCCCAGGTCAGGGTCAACGCTTCGGACGGCATCCTGAGCCCACCCCACCGGCCCAGGGCGATGAGCAGCTTCCACTGCGGGTCGGGCGCCACGGCCATGACCTTGGCGACCAGTTCTCCGGGCACGAACACCCGCCGCTCCACGTTCCCCGTCACGGCGCCCTTGATGTGCGCGAAGGGGTTCACGCGCACAATACCCCGGCGCTTGGCGACCTCGAAGAAGTGCCGGGCATAGCGGCACCGCTTCGCAATGGTCGCCCGGGCGAGCCCGCTGCCGATCATATGGGCCTTGTAGGCGTCCGCGTCGGCCACGGTCACGCGGTCCATGCGCCGGTCCTCACCCAGGAACCTCACCAGCCAGATGCGCGATTGCCGCATGACGATCATGGTGTTCGGCTTCAGGTCCGACCGCTGGTCCAGGTAGGCGTCGATGAACTCGGTCAGCATGGCTGTTTCCCGCCTGGGGATCAGGTCCACCGCCGCCAGCTTCTCGGCCAGCCGGCGGGGCAGCTTGGTTGCGACCCACACCGCAACGTCATCCTCGACCGCCGTGCCGGTCAGGCTAGCGGTGATGAGCGCCTCGATCTTGATCTTGAGCGCGGCTGCCTGCTTGGCGGTGGGCTTGCCCAAGGACAGCGTCCGCCGCCTGCCCTCCGCGTCGTGCCACTGCATCACCGTGCGACCGTCACGCTTCATCATGCTCGCCATCGTCAGCTCTCCACTGCTACAGCATTTGATTGTTTTCGCATCCACTCCACCAGGGCGCCCCGCAGGCAGACCCGGCGCCGACCGAGCTTGACCACGGGCAGGAGGCCCTTCGCACACAGCTTTTCCGCCATGCTCCGGCTGATTCTCAGGAACTTCGCCGCCTCCGGGATCGTCAACACCTCGGGCGACTCGTTCACGTTCACGACATCCATGTCCAGGTTCGCGTTCACTTTCGCGACTCCTTAACTTTCCGCCGCCCTCCGGGCCTGCGGACGAGCACCAGCCCCAATTCCTCGCAGAGGGCATCCACCGATGCAGTGTTCAAGCCGCGCTGACCGGCCATGAAGCGGGAAATGGAGGCGGGTTCAAGACCCGTCTTCACGCACAGGGCGTTGCGGCTGTCCTTGTACTCGGCGATCTCTTTGCGAAGCCGTTGGCTGATGCTCATGCTCCAAGTCTATCACACCTATTGACAAGAGTCAACACACTGTTGTCTCGACCGTCTGAATCTCGGCTCCGTCTCTGAACGGCGGCGTGCTGGTGGGTGACATTTTCATACATCCCGTCATGCGGGAGCCCGCGTACCCTTCATCACGCTGACCCGCCGACCGTCGGCCAGGAGCCAGCCCTCGCCGACCGCAGACGTGATAGCCTCCGACTCGGTAGCCGTGAGCGGCATGGGCGCGGTGGGGCGGAGCCAGGAGCGAACCCCCTCATGCATCACGCCTCAGCCTCCAATCCGCCGGTCGTTGCCGGCCAGCTCGTACACCGTCCCCATGCACAACCTCGACGCGATACGGGCGTCGTAGGCCTGCTCCATCCCATCCGGGTCCAGGTTGCTGATGACCACCGCGGGCTTGCCCTCCCTCGCGTCGAGGAGTTGCTTCAGGTGGTCGTACTCAACGTCCGTTGCCTTGGTCCTGGTGCCGATCTCGTCCAGGATGCTGAGCTTGGCGTCCTCCCACTGCCTCCACCAGCGCTGCACCGTCACCTTGCCGATGGCGTCGTGTAGCGTGCCCCTCGACGCGGCGATGATGTCGTTGATCGCCTTCGAGAGGGTGACGTACTCGACGCCGCCGCCGACGGCGTCAGCCAGGCACAGCACCGCCCTGGTTTTGCCCGTCCCCACCGGGCCGTGCAGGAACAGCGGCCAGTCCGCCCGGCCCGTCAGCAGGTCGCGGACCACCTGCGCGAGGTCCGGGTCCACCCGGCTGCGGTCCCGGTCCATTGCCGGCAGGATGACGCGCTTCTGCCGCTCGCTCTCGGGCCTCAGCCGCAGCACGAGCCTGCACCGCCCGTCCGTACTTGCCCGGCTCGCTGCTTCTAACTCGTCCAACTTCAGCGGGCTTGGCTCGGGAGGCGGGGTCGGCGTAGCGGCCGTACCACTTTGGAACAGCGTGGACCCCGAAGGACTTGCCCTCCCACTTGGCGTGGAGGAATTCCAGGACGGATCGTAGCACATCAGGCTCGGCTCCTATCTCGCGCAGTTCCTTGCAGACCTTCCCCATCGCGGCGCGTTGCGACGATGGCACCCCCTGCGGGTGAAACCACGCAGCGAGCGTGTCCCACAGCGGGTCCGGCTTTCGTGGCTTCGGGGCTTTCTCGACCTCGGCGGGCTCGCCGCCCGAAGGGGCGGCAAAGAGAGTATTATCAGTGTCATTGTCTACTGTCTTCTGTATACTGTTTATTATCCCGTCTCCAGACCGTCTCCGAGACGTCTCTGTAGACGTCGACGTAGACGTCTCTGTAGACGTCTCTCTTT
>CAYVVX010000333.1:0-702 GCA_964455315.1 uncultured Planctomycetales bacterium
ACGCATCTACGTCACCGGCGGGATCGGCATGAACGAGAGCGTGCCGGCCGAGCCGTTCCTGCTTCCGCAGGCGCTGCTGGACAATCCCCATCGCGACATCGCCGAGACCTGCGCGTCGGTGGCGCTGATGATGCTTTCGTGGCGGCTGCACGGGCTGGACGGCGATCCGCGGCGGTTCGACGTCATCGAACGGATTCTCTACAACCACTACCTGGGGGCCATCGCCCGGGACCACCTGGCCAACTTCTACTACAACCCGCTGCGCCGCGTGGGGGACATGACCGGGCGGACCGATCACCACGGACCGCCGGTGCAGCGGCAGCGGCTGCCGGCGATTCACACCACCGCGTGCTGTCTGCCGAATTCGTGGCGGTTCTTCGGGCAGCTTCCCGAGTACCTGGTCAGCCGTACCGACGACGGGTTGCGCGTGAATCTGTACACCGAAGCGGAGATCGAGACGGTGTTGCCCGACGGCGGGCCCGTCCGCTTGAAGATCAGGACGGCCTATCCGCACGAGGGCGACGTGGTGATCCGGGTGTTCCCGGCGGCGGACACGGAATTCACCCTCGGGGTGCGCATCCCCGCGTGGTGCCGCTCGGCCGCCGTGGCGGTCAACGATGAGCCCACCGCACCGGTGGGCAGCAGCGGCTATCACCTGATCCGCAGGACGTGGCGTGCGAAGGACCGCGTGCGACTCGCGCT
>CAYVVX010000333.1:712-6386 GCA_964455315.1 uncultured Planctomycetales bacterium
GCTGCCCATGGAGCCGATGGTGCTGACCAGCCGGGCCGAGGTCACCGCCAACGCCGGGCAGGTGGTCTTCGCCCGCGGGCCGGTGATCTACTGCCTGGAAAAGGAGGACGCCGGGGACATCGATCTTACCGAGGCGGTGGTGCGTCTGGACCCGACCAACCCGTCCACGTCGGCGCGGCAGGCGTGGAGCCCGAAGCTGAAGATGCACGTACTGAAGGTCATGGTGGACCATCGCGAACCGGCGTCGCAGCCGGCGCTCTATCCGGAATTCGCTCCGCCGGGACTGGGTGATCCGCGCGAGGTGACGCTGGTGCCGTTCCACTTCCGGGCCAACCGGGCGGAAGACACCCGCTGGCTGACCTGGATTCCGTGGAAGTGAGGTGGGTCGTGGTCGCGAAGTGCCGATGGACATGGCTGATGATGGCGGCGGCCATGTTGCTGGCATGCGGAGCCAGTTGTCTCCCTTCGGGGTTACCGGGGACGGAATTGAATCCGTTCACCGACCTGGAGGCCATTCCTCTGGACGGGAAGGCGCATGCCCTGCCGGCGACGATCGCGCCACTGGGGACGCTCCAGGTGGGAGACGTGCTCAGCGTGTTGCTCGAAGGCGTCGGGCTCGACGAGACGCTGATCCTGATCGAGGACGCCGGGGGGCAATCCGGTGTGCTGGCCGGCGGCGGACCGGCGAACGAGCCGTTCCTGTACCGCGTGCAGCACGCCGGGAAGTACTACGTGCTGGCCAGGCTGGAGCCGGCACTGGAAGGCCGGGCCACGGTGGCGGAGCTGACCGTGAGCCTCAGTCAGGAGGATTACCATCCTCCAGCAGGACAGGTCGTCCGCGTGATCTTTGAGCAGAGCTATTTGACCGCGCCGGGCCTGGTCGATCCGGGGTCATTCACCAGCGATGAAATCCAGCTCCTGGATGACCTCGAACCCACCGTGCGGGCGGGCGTGCTGGAACAGTTGCGGGAGATCTTCGCGGGTACTCCCGTCGTGATCGTGGATGAGTCCCAGCCCGAGCCGGAGCCGCCCTACTCGATGTTGCGATTCAGTCCGCAGCGGGTCGAGACCGATGACCTGCGAAACTTCGATTCCTCGGTTCCCGCGGTCCATCCGGAATCGCCGTGCCTGGAGCCGGTCATCTTCGGTGAGGTGCTGCCGCGCGGCACGCGGGCCGATGCGGGGAACCGCAGGCTGGACGACGAAGCGGCCGTCTATGTGGGCAGCTTTCAAGGACGGGGGCTTGAGTGTCGTTCGGCAGTGATCTCTTCTTTGAACACAGTGGTGCTGGCCCTGGCCCATACCGGGGCGCATGAAATCGGACACCTGGTTGGACTCCAACATACCGCGACCGTCGATCTGATGGACCGCAGTCCGACCACGGCGTTCCAGCGCCAGCTGGGTTTCGACCGCGGACAGGTGTTGATCGAAGTACCCGTCACCACGGCTGACGGTACGGTGCGGCTGGAGCCGCGGGTGCAGACGACGGTGTACCAGGAGCCCTTGTTCTACCTGGATGCGATCTTTGAATAGAAGAGGTATCGGCGTTCAGCCATCAGCCGGAATGGACGTCACGCATGCCCTCCGGCCCCGACTGATCGCCCGCTTACTGCCTGCTCCGGAATGCCTCCAGTACGGGCTTCTCGCGTCCGTCACTGTGCATCAGGCCCCATTGATACTCGGGAGCCTCATCCACCCACTGGTACCACCAGGTCCCCTGGACGTACGGCAGGGACTCGAATACCCGATACGCCGCGAGCAGGTTGTCGCGCTGCTGGGCTGCCGGGACCGACGCCATGTTCCAGCCGAACTCGGTGATCAGCAGTGGGGCCTGGTCGTTGTATCGCTTCTGGTGATCGCGCACGTCGGACAGATAGGCACGGAGCCTGTCCTCGCTGAGCGGCTCACCGCCGTTGATGTAGACGTGGTAGCCGAAGTCGTCCCACGGATAGCGCTGGTCCGCCAGCCGGCTCGCCGGCTGATTGCGGGGATTCTCCGTTGCCGGGCGCGTGCCGGGTAGCGTGCGGGCTCGCGAGCGCGACCAGATGGCCTGCTCGTACACCTCCTTCATGTACGGCATCGCGGTCGAGAAGCTTCCCCCGATGTCGTGGGCCAGCAGGCCGCCGCTGACCAGCCGCAACTTGCGCCGCTCCAGCAGGCCACCCTCCTCCAGCGCCGCCCGCGTGTCCACCAGCAGGCGGGCATAGACACGCGGCAGGATGAAGGTGCAGCCGGCAGCCCTGGGATCGGTCGGCGGCGTGGCCCAGCAGTTGGGCTCGTTCCAGATCTCCCACAGTTGAATGCGGTCGCTGTAACGCTCGACGAGCCGGCGTGAGGTTCCGGCAAACACGGCCACAAACGGATTGTCGCCGTCCTGATCCGGGTCATCGTTCCAGTCGGATTGCCCCAGCGGGACGGTCTCGTTGGCGAGGACGCCGAGAATGGTCAGGCGCTCGCGAACCGCGGCGTCGATCACCTGGTCGTAGAGCCTGAGCAGATCCACGTCCCATTCGGGCTTGCCGTCGATGCGAAAGTTGATCCGCACCATGCGGCAGCCGGTCGCGGCGATGGCCCGGGCACGCTCGGGCGTGAAGATGATCCGCCCGTTCCAGACCACGGCACCGGCGTTGACACCGTGGTAATCATCCGCACGGACGGCAGAAGCGGCCAGCAGGCAGCCGAGCATGGCCAGCAAGCCGAATCGGGTTCCTGAGAGGAAGGGCCCGGCCGGTGGCCTGGGAGTCATGGCGGTGGGCTTATACATGATCGGCAATGTAAGCTGCCCCCACGGCCGCGGCAATTCCCAATCGCTCCCGGCCCCGCTATAACATCTCCCTGATCACGAGTCGCCTTCGGAGTAACACCCATGCCCGCACCCCGCATCGCCCTGCAACTGTACACCATCCGTGACGCCCTGCAGCAGGACTTCGCCGCCACCCTCCATCGCGTCCGCGAGATCGGCTACTCCCATGTCGAGATGGCCGGCTTCGGCACGCACACGGCGGTGGAGGTCAAGGCCATGCTGGATGACGCCGGACTGACCCCCACCAGCAGCCACTGCCCCATCGACCGGCTGGAGAACGACATCGACGCGGCCCTGGACGACATCAGGACGCTGGGCGTGAAATACATCATCTGCCCCTGGCTGCCCGAGGAGCGGCGCAAGGACGAGGCCGCCTGGCGCGGGTGCGCGCGATCGCTGGCGAAAGCCGGCGCGGCCGCCCGGTCGAGGGGCATCACGCTCTGTTACCACAACCACAGCTTCGAGTTCGTCAAGGTCGGCGGGAGGTACGCGCTGGATCTGCTCTACGATGAGACCGATCCCACGCATGTCCAGGCCGAGTTGGACACGTACTGGATCCGGCACGGCGGTGCCGACCCCGCGGCGTACATCCGCAAGCTGGCCAACCGCTGCCCGGTGCTGCACATCAAGGACATGGCCGACAACCCGGAGCGCTCCTTCGCCGAAGTGGGCAACGGCATTCTCGATTGGAAGGGTATCTTCGCGGCCGCAAGCGACTCGGGCGTGGAATGGGCCATCGTCGAGCAGGACACCTGCCCCGGCGATCCGTTCGAGAGCATCCGCCTGAGCCTGGAGAATCTGCGGCGGATGGGCTACGCCCCGCGCGGATAGGTTTGTACTGCGCTCCATGCAGCGCCGTTGGCACGACACGGTGCCGGGGGATTTACTCCACTGCCCCATGACACCGCGGAAGGCAAGGCGTTCTGGTCATTCCCAGGAGTTTCCCATGAGCCCGAGATGGTTCACTGCCGGTATGGCTTTGGCCGCGCTGGTGGGTACCGGTGCCGGCGCCGAAGAGTGGAGAACGGTCTTCGAGGACAATTACGAACGCGCCGAGCCGGGCCCGCTGTACACCGGCGGGGATCGTGCGGGCGAACTGCGCATTGAGAACGGGCGGCTGCTGCTCATCGGAAGCGGCAGATCAACCCTCATCGACCGCCCCTTCGCGATGGACGTGCGGCTGGAGTTCGACACGGAAGCCTGGAAGGAGCGGGCGCCGTGCGATTTGTCGGTTCTGCTGAATTCCGGGTCGTATCTGCTCGGTTTCGGCGCCCGCAGCAACATGGCCAACCACCTGGTCGGACCGGGCATCCGTCAGGTCGATCTGGATCCGCCGTTCGTGATCGAGCTGGGCAGGAAGTACCACATGGTCGCCCAGCGCGAGGGCCGGCGGATCACCTACACGGTGAATGGAAGCAAGATCCTCGACGCGACGAGCGACGAACTGGTTGGCGGGCAATCGTTCAACAAGGTGGGGTTCATCACCTGGTCGGGGATGTACGTCGATAACCTGAGAATCTCCGAGCGGGTACCGCCGCATCCCGACACGCCGGTGTACATCGAGTCGGTGCCCGGGCTGCCGCTGGAGCGCGAAGGCCGCAAGCTCGCTGTCGATCAGGGCGAACCGCCGGCTGATGCCAAGGCGGCGATCGCGGCGTTCAACGAGGGCGATCTGGGGAAGGCAAAGTCCCTGTTCGAGAACGTGAGGGACGCGACCTGGCGGCTGGCCGGGCTGGCGTATGTGTACGGGGATATCAACTACATCGAGCGCCCGGCGTATGGGAACCTGGGCGAGTCTACGGATTACGGCGAACTGGGTGCGTTCGCGGAGCAGTGGGCCGATGCGGTCACAGAGTACCCCGACAACGAGACCCTGCAGGCGTATCTTCCGGCGGCGCGGAGTTTCGGCAAGCTGGTGCTCAGCCGTCAGGGCGGCGTCGACGCGCGGATCCTGGTTGACCTGGGACCCAAGGGTAATCCCTTCTATCACAAGGCCAAGCTCTTCCAGGCTCGCTACATCTATTGGAGTGGCATGGAGGGGGCCAACGAAACCGCCAAGGGGCAGGCCCGCCAGTCCATGCGCGAGCTGCTCGAGATCTGGCCGGACAACCGGGTGCTGCGTGAGTATGTCGGCGAGCCGGTGCCGTGGGGCGAGGAACTGAACGCCGACACGAGCAACGATCCGGCCTGGGCGGCGTACCTGCGGGAGGCTTACGCCCGCGAGATTGCCGTGATGGAGCGGATGGTCGAACTTCGTCAGCGCCCTGAAGGACAGTTCGGCGGCGGCTGGGGCGACGACGTCGAGATGATGCGCCTGTGGGTACCCATCGCGGCCATCTCCAACTGCTCGACCAGGATCCTCGACAGCATCGCCCTCTTATCTGACGGCATCTGGGAGCACGAGTCGGTCAACGGCTACAACGAAGGCATCAGCGACGTGGAGCATTCGTCGGAACCGACGGCCGACACCTTCCCCACCATGCTTCTGCTGCGGCACGGCGATCCGAAGTACTACGAGTACAACCTGGCATCGTGCCGCACGATCCGTGACGTGATGATGGGGATCGACAAGAAGGGCTATCCGCGGTTCAAGTCCACCGAGATCGGCGCCCGCGGGGCGAACGAGCAGATCATCGGCGGCGGCGATACCGGCTATCACGCCCGGGCCATGAAGCATTTCATGTGGCTGGCGTGGTACGGCAACGCCGAAGCGCGGGATTGGTATGTGCGCTGGGTGGACGGCTGGCGGAACGCGACCATGGCCTCGGCGCCGGACAAGCCCGAGGGGCTGGTGCCTCCCACCTTGTGGTACCCCAGCGGCGACTGGAACCCGCCCAACAACGGCAGCCTGCAGGATCCGTACGAGACCGT
>CAYVVX010000334.1:0-6352 GCA_964455315.1 uncultured Planctomycetales bacterium
CGATCCGAAAACCGCCCTTGACGACATCCTACCTATCGGTCGGATAGGGGTCAAGTTAACGATAGACATATATGATTTACGCGGGTTCGATTACCAGCGCCTCGACGGGCCTGCACAGGGCCCCGGCCACGTGCACGACCTGTGCGTGGTCGGGAATGGAGATTCTCGGACCCGCGATATCGCCGCCCGATACGTGGTCGTCAGCTTCCCTGTGCTCCGGCGTTGCGCCCCGGGGAGATGGTGGAGCGACGCGGCGTCGTCCAACGCGGGATCGCCCACGGTGGTGGCGGACAGCCACCATCCGCGCTCACGGCCACGGTGATTCGGCGGCCGCTTGGGCCGCCTGCAGCAGCCGCTCGGCTTCCCGCTTCGGGTTGCGGTACCAGTCCAGCGACCAGATCCGGTGCAGCCGCCAGCCGAGCCGTTCGAGCACCTCGTGGCGAAGCCGGTCGCGCGTGATCCGGGCTCGTTGTCGTGATCTCAGCGGTTACTCGGAGACGGCGGTGGCCGGTTTCTCGGACAGGGCATCCAATCTACGCTGGGCGTTCTTACTCATCTCGGACGGGACGTCAATCTTCCCCAACGCCTTGTGGGCCTTGTCGGGCTGATCGATTTTCAGGTAGTACTCGGGCAGAAGGTGGGCGGCCAGTTCCTGCCAGAGATCGGGTTTCTCGCCCTCAGGCGTTTGAGCTCGTGCCTTCGCCGAGAACTTACTCACCGCCTCCAGGCGCTGTTGAGGCAATGACTTCTTGTCGTGAAGCACCGTGGCAATATCCCCAAACTCGATGACCTTGTCGTAGAGGTCGAAGCGTTCCAGAACTGAGCGAACGCGGGCCTGCGCCTCCTGCTCTCCTGCTCCAGGCATCCTCGCCTCCAGACCACTGATCAATCCCTTAGTCCTGCGAAAGTCAACGTCAATTACTTCGCGTTCCGGATCAGGACGATATCCGAACCGACGTATCATCGACGCCAGTTCACCCTGCGCAGGCGTGACCTCAAAGCGGACGATGTCTGAGCACGCTGGCGACTGAATTGCACCAACACAAGCTTTCATCTCATAATGCCGTGGTTGGTCGAGAAAGAAGTGGCCCTCGTTGTCAGCGATAAGCAACTCAAAGCCGACACGAGAGTCGTCATTTGCCAATCGCTCATCGAATCCACCCACTTGCCGCACTCCGCTCGAGGGCTTCTGCATCAACTTCCAATCCTGCGATGAAGGCTTCTTCATGTAGAAGTGGAACCCACCATACGCATTTGCGAAGGGCTGCCGCAAAACCAGTGGCTCGTTTCCATGATTCAGAAGTGTCACCTTCGCTAGAATGGGTGAGCCTTCGAGATAGCTATCGTGGTCCACCCGAAGTTGAACTTCAGCAGGAGATGCAGGGGCAACGGAATCACCGGCAATACCAACCGACGTTGCGATCGTGAGCACCAATGCGCTCGCTGGTAGCAGTAGACGCTGTGCAAGCATGACCGATCCTCTCATGGCTCAAGTTCATCTCGTATCTTGTCAATCTGACATGTATTCAACTGATTATCAACCGCAGGGCCAGTCGAAACAGTCGTAGAATCCATTATTCCAAAATCGTAGCAGGGGCGAGGTACAACAAGATGCGACATATCAAAATGATGCAGTATCTCATGCAACACTGTGCGCTGCTCAAGTACGCCAAAGGCGACCACCCCGGGCAACCCTTCGCCGGGCGCTGGTATGGCTGGAGCCGGCGGGGCGGCCGGCATGCTAGCCATATCTCGAATCGTTTCCATGAAAATGAAGGCCGCTGTATCTGGCCGAATCATTGTCACCCCAGCAGTCCACGCTCTCTCTCCATCCCAATCCTCAGCAGGTTCCGCTTCATATGCGGCCATAACCTGTACGACCCAGAGCGTTTCCGTCGAGATAACATCTCGTACCGTTGTCTGGAGTCGAGCCAGCGTAATTACTGTGTTATGCTCAAATGCCTCCTCGTCTTGGACGTCCTGCTCCAGGGGTACAGTGGCAACATCGACGTATGCTCGCGCAAGCTCCGGGGCCACCAGGCCGATATTGACGTTCCCCATGTTCCCCGGATTGACATCATCGTTGCCCACGCCGGTCCCGTCGAACGGACCATCACCAGGCAGCACCGGCGCGGCCATCGAGTCCAACTCGATGTACAATGTGCGCCGAACGGTGAGCATCTGACTGACGTAGGCCACTCCCGCAACGGCTCCAATGCTGTCCGCCGGGTCCAGCGTCAGACGCAGGGGCCGCGGCCTCATCCCCAACTGGTCTCGAACACGAAGCCACAGCTCCTGTTCCAGCCGCTCCAGCGTCGTCCGGCAGAACTGCTCCGGGTCGGTGGAGAGAGAATCAGGCGTTTTGGGGACGTCGGTGATCATGGTGGAAAGTTCGGTGACGCCTGTTGCTGCTTCTGACCCCGAGGCGAGTGGGCCATCGGTGGCCATATCCGCTTCACAAGCCGGAAACCCGGACGAAGATCCCATCTTCGCCCCACCCCGCGGCGATGTCCAGCGGATCGCCATCACCCTTGCCGCCGTCCGGCCCTTCGGGCATAATCCGTCGGGTTCCGCCGTCCTGCCCATCCGGACCTGCGAATCGATGGAGGCATCCGGCGGATCGGTGCGAGGCTCGCCGCGGCCAAGGATGTCATGCCGGGCGGTCACGTGCCTTCTTCGACCCTGGAAAGCCGGACAACATGATCGCACTCTGGTGGATCTGGGGCGTGCTGCTTGGCCTGGTGGGGCTCATCTGGCTCTCGCGCCACCGGGACATCTCCAAGGCCAGGCGCGAGCAGGTCCCGCTCAATTCGCGCTCCTATCCGGGGCATCCCAAGTCGCCCCCGCGGCTCTCCGTCCTCATCGCCGCCAAGGACGAGGAAGCCAATATCGAAACCGCCGTCCGCACCATGCTCTCGCAGGACTATCCCAACTTTGAGCTGATCGTCATCAACGACCGCAGCCGCGACCGGACCGCCGAGATTCTCGACGGTATCGCCGCCGGGCAGCCCGCCGGCAGGATGCGCGTCGTCCACATCAAGCAGCTTCGCGACGGCTGGTTCGGCAAGAACAACGCCATGCGCGAAGGTGTCGAGCAGGCGGCCGGTGAATGGCTCTGCTTCGGTGACGCCGACTGCCGGCAGACCTCCGACCGCAGCCTCTCCATCGCCGTGCGCCATGCCCTGGAATGGAACATCGACTTCCTCTCCGTCCTCCCGCGGCTCGAAACCCACAGCCTCTGGGAACGCATCATCCAGCCCGTCTGCGGCGCGGTCATGGTCTTCTGGTTTCACCCCAAGCGGGTCAACGACCCCGCCCACCCGGCCGCCTACGCCAACGGCGCGTTCATGCTGATGAGCCGAAGCTGCTACGATGCCATCGGTGGTCACGACGCCGTCCGCACCCAGGTCAACGAAGACATGCACATGGCCAAGCTGTGCAAGCAGAAGGGGCTTCGCCTGGTGGTCGCTCAAAACGCCGATCTCTACACCGTGCGGATGTACTCCCGGTTCGGTGAGATCTGGCGCGGCTGGAGCCGGATCTTCTACGGCTGCTTCGAGACCTTCCGCCGCCTGCGGGTGACGCTGCTGATGCTGCTGGCGACCAACGTCTTCCCCTACACCAGCCTGCTCATCGCCGCGATCGTGCTGGCGGTGCGCGGCTGGAGCGGCGCCGGGGGGTACTGGCAGGCGATCGGTCTGCTGGCCGCTTCGGCGGTCCTGCTCCAGCAGACGGTCATCGCCCGGTTCTACAAGCTCAGCCGGGTCGATCCGCGGCTGGCGCCCACGTTCATCATCGGTGCCGTGGTCTGCATCGGCATGCTTGTCAGCGCCATGTTCAAGCTCGGCGGGCGAACCAGTATCAACTGGCGCGGAACCACCTATCGCGGGCAAGAAGTGGCGCAGTCCCCCGGTGCCGCGATGCCGGCAACGCGTCCGGCTTCGACCATAAAGTCATGATGCCCGCCACCCTTCACGCGCTGATCGCCCAACTGCTCGCTCAGGGGCAGGAACCGCCCGTCGCTCCGCCCGAGGCCGAGCCCGCGGTCCCCGTGACCGACTGGCTCGACCGTATTTCCATCCCGCCCGAGTACCGCGCGTGGGTCGTCGGCGGTGCCGTCATCCTGCTGGCATTGCTGGTGCTCAGAAAGCTCTGGACGGGGATCGGCCGGGCCATCCGCCGCCGCCGTCCGCCGAACATTCATCCCAACCTGCAGAAATACAACGTCGATCATGCCGAGATCGACCGCAAGCGGCGTGAACTCGCCGTGGGCATCCTGGCCACCTCCACCGGCGCGCGGCTGGCCGGCTTCCGCATCGCCCGCCAGGTCGAGGCGGTGTTCGTCGAGGGCTTTCGCAGCCCCGAGGACGCCATCGTGGCCTTGAAGGCCGCCGCCGTTGAGAAGGGCGCCAACGCGCTGCTCAACGTCCAGACCGATCGGACCGCCGCGGGACGGTGCACCGCATCCGCCGACGCCGTGGTGGTGACGCCCATCGTGCCCAGGGGCCCGACCGCGCCCCCGCCCATGCCCCCGAAATAGCCCGCCCGCCGGACACACCCCGGCGAGCCTTGCATTTGTGCGGAAAACCCGGCTTTCCGCCGCTGCCCCCGCATTCCCGACATCAGGCAGACTCGCGGCGGGTTGCCTCGGGCACCTGACCGCGCCTATGATTGCGGTTGACGAATCCTCCCTGCGCCGCACGCGCGGTCCTCGCGGCGCCTGGTGGAACGTCCGGGCAGAGCTTTGGAAACCAGACATGCACGGCAGAATCCTGCGCGAGGACATGCGCTCGCGCCTGCTTCATCGTTGCCTCGACATTGTCCTCAACTGGACGGCGCTGGCTCTGGCCTTCGCCGTCAAGGAGAGGTTCGCCCTCGGCGTGCCCACCGAGGGGCTGACCCCTCCGGTGGTCATCCATTCGCTGACCGTCATCACCATGATCTGGCTGGCCGTCTGCAGCGTTCTGGAGACCTATACCTACAAGCGCCGGCCCTTCGGTGACATCGTCAACCTGCTCACCGCGCTGGCCTTGACCATCGCCTTCTTCAACACCTACATGTACTTCACGCGGCTCTTCGTCGTGCCGCGCTATGCGATCATCCTCTACGCGGGGTTCGGCGCCGCCATGCTGGCCGCCTCGCGCGGCATCAAGTACAGCCTTCATCGCACCATGCACCGCTACGGACTCGGCGTGCGCCGGGTCATCCTGGTCGGCGAAGGCCCCATCGCCAGGCGCCTGGCCGCCAACTTCCGGGAGAATCACGCCCTCGGCTGCCGCTTCCTCGGCTTTGTCAGCGAGACGCCATCACCGCCCGATCCCGCGGTCGCCGGCCATCGTCTCGGCATCCTGGACGACCTGCAGGACATCGTCCGCCGCGAGCAGGCCGAGGAGGTCATCGTCGCGCTGCCGGGGCATCAGCACCAGGAGATCCTGGCCATCGCCCACCGCTGCCAGGCCGAGAACATCCGCCTCCGCGTGGTGCCCGACCTCTTCGAGGTGGTCATGATCCGGGCCACCCTGTCGGACATCGACGGCATCCCCCTGATCGGCCTGCGCGACCCGGTCATCAACGGCTACCAGTCGATCATCAAGCGGGTCTTCGACCTGGCCGTGGCCAGCTTCTGCCTGCTGCTGTCGCTGCCCATGTTCCTGCTCATTCCCGTGCTCATCTGGCTGGACGATCGCGGGCGCGGCAGCGTCTTCTTCGCCCAGACCCGCGTCGGTGAAAACGGCCGGCCCTTCCGGATGTACAAGTTCCGCACCATGGTGTCCGATGCCGAAGATCGGCTGCACGAACTGGTCGATGTCCGCACGCTGTCCGAGCCGGTGTTCAAGATCAAGGACGACCCCCGCGTCACCCGGGTGGGGCGGTTCCTCCGCCGCACCAGCCTCGACGAGCTCCCCCAGCTCATCAACGTCCTGCAGGGCAGCATGAGCATGGTCGGCCCGCGCCCGGAGGAGGTGCAGGTCGTCGAGCACTACCAGCTCTGGCACCGTAAGCGGCTCAGCATCAAGCCCGGCATCACCGGCCCCATGCAGGTCGCCGGCCGGGGCGAGTTGTCCCTCGACGACCGCATCAAGCTGGAGCTGCTCTACATTACCCGCTACTCCCTCCTCGAAGACGTCAAATACCTCCTCAAGACCATCCCCGCGGTCTGCCGGGCCCGGGGGGCGTACTGAGGATCCTGTCTTGAGCGGTGATCGGGCCCGGTCCGGACAGGAAGCCGGCATTCGACGTTGAGCACCGGCGCTTTGCGAAGCTCCGGTAGCGACGACTTCGCCGTACCAATTCGGATTGGCATCCTTATCAGACGTCCCCAGCGTTGCAGAAAAGATCAACCACAGAGACA
>CAYVVX010000335.1:0-2397 GCA_964455315.1 uncultured Planctomycetales bacterium
CTTGATTCGCCTCTCCCCTAAAGCAGTCCCCGGGTTGACTTCCCAGACTCCCGGTTGCGGCCCTGCCGCCCGGACCTCACCCGTGCGGCCGCTTCTTCCCCACGGAAAGCACAACATCCGCAAAAATACGGTTCGCGGCCGATGCCAGGGCTCAGCCCAGCAAAGCCAGCACGTTCCGCTGCTGGGAGTTCACCAGCGACAGCAGCGAAAGACCCGCGTTGGACAGCAGATTCTGCCGCTCCAGCTTGGAAGCCTCGGCGGCGATGTCGGCATCGCCGATCTGGCTGGCGGTGGCGGTCAACCCTTCCTGCGCGGCGGTCAGGGCGTTGATGGATGACTGCACCTGGAACTTGGAGAAGCCGCCCACCCGCGCCGCCGCGGTGGCAATCTGCGAGGTGGCCTTCTTGGCGATGGACACGGCCGCACTGGCATCGGTGTTCACGGCCGCGCTGCCGCCGCTGCGCAGGTCGGACAGGTAGCCCAGGTCAGACCGTCCCAGGGCACCGGAGGACACGTTGCCAAGCCCCAGCACCGCCTTGCTGGCCGAGTCGGTGCCAAGCTGGAAGGTGGCTCCGCCGCCGGTCACGGTGATGGTGCGAGTGCCGGTGGTGTTGCTGGCCAGGTTGGCGCTGAAGCTGATGCCGTTGCCGTTGTAGTGGATCTCGGTGCCGTCGGTCAGCGCCTTCTGACCATTGACGTACACCTCGGCGTTGGTGCCGGTCTTGTTGCTGACCTGGAGTGTGGAGACCAGGTCCACGTCACCGGAGATGGCGGTGGCGCTGATGAAGGCGTCGGAGCCGAAGTCGGTGCTGTCCAGTCGCAGTTCGGTGCCGGAAAGCGCCGCGCTGACACCGGTGAGGCCCTTGACCCCGTTGATGGTTGACACCACCTGGGCGGCCGAGGAACCGGAACCAAGCACCACCGTCGATGAACCGGTCTTGCCGCTGATGGACACGGTGGTCGCGGCGCTGAGGCTGGAGGTGATGTTGGCGATGCTCACTCCCGAGGTGGTCCCCTTGGTCGCGGCGGTGGCCACGTTCACGGTCAGCGCGGTGGACCCGGTCGCGGCGTTGCGGCTGTGGACCTTGACGTCCTTAATGGAGGCGGCATCGGCGGCGGTCAGCGTCGCGGTGATGCGATTCTCGCCATTGAACAGCTTTTTGCCGTTGAAGGAGGCGTTGCCGATGATGCGGTCAATGGCGTCGATCGAGGAGTCGATCTGGGCCTGGTTGGCCGACTTCTCCGCGGCGGAGATGCCCGTCGCGGTGGAGGCGATGGCCAGCCGCTCGACTTCGCCGACCAGCCGGCTGACCTCGGTCAGCGCGCCGTCGACGGTGTCCAGCATGGACTTGGAACGCTGGTTGTTGTCGATCGCCGCGTTGACACCGGCCAACTGGGTGTTGATCGACTGCAGGGCGATCAGACCGGCCGGGTCATCGGAGGCCCGGTTGATCTTCTTGCCCGTGGCCAGCCGGCCAAGCGTGACCTCGCGTTCCGCGTCGATCTTGTTGAGCTGATTGATGAGGCGGAACGCACTCGCGTTGTTCCCGCTGATGGAGAGTGCCATCTTCTGATTCCCCTTTTCTGAAGTTGCGGCGAGCGTCTTGAACCGCCTCAACGCTAGAATATAAACAGCGGGGGGCAAAAAAGATCTCGCAAGAATCTTGATGGAGCATCGATAAACGAAGCGGGCACAACGACTTGCGGGTCAAGCCCGAGGCCCCCGCCAAAGGTCCGTTTCGGCGCAGAAGCCTCAACATCGGGCGCAAGTGACACCCTATCGGTCGTTGATCCGCGCGATCAGTCTCTGGCTTGTGCCCCGCGACGACGGCGATAGACTCGTGCATGAATCCGGTCGCTACCGTCAGCACTGACCCCTCGATCCGATAAGGAGCTGTCCCATGAAGGCCGCCAGACTCACCGCACCGGGGCGCATCGCGTATGTGGACGTGCCCGAGCCGCAATGCGGCGATGACGAGGTCATGATCAAGGTTCATCGCGTGGGCATCTGCGGCACCGACGTGGAGATGTTCCACGGCACCATGGCCTACTTCGCCATGGGCTGGACGAAGTACCCCATTACATTGGGCCACGAATGGTCCGGCGTGGTCGTGGATCGCGGGCCCTACGTCGATGAGCTCGCCATCGGCGACCGCGTCACCGGCGACGTGACCGTCGGCTGCCACCGCTGCGACAACTGCATGCGCGGGCTCTACAACCTGTGCTTTTCCAAGGCCGAGGTGGGGCTGTGCCGCGGCAAGGACGGCGCCTTCGCCGAGTACCTGACCATGCCCGCACGCCACGCCTACCGCATCCCCGACACCATCAGCTTCGAGGAGGCCGCTTTCGTCGAGCCCGCCGCCACCGTGGTCAAAGCCATCCGCAAGGCCCGCTTCG
>CAYVVX010000335.1:2407-6317 GCA_964455315.1 uncultured Planctomycetales bacterium
TGCGTCATTCTCGGCGACGGGCCGATCGGCCTGCTGGCATTACAGGCGGCCGGCGCCTGCGGCGCGGGTAAGGTGATCCTGGCCGGCACGGCCGACAACAAGCTTCGATTGGGCGGCGAATTGGGCGCGGACCTGACCGTGAACGTGCTGACCCGGGATCTGAAGCAGGTGGTGGACGAAGTCACCGGCGGGATCGGCGCCGACTTCGTCATGGAAGCGTCCGGGAACGTGAAGGCCATGCAGCAGGCGGTGGACGTGGCCGCGATGGGGGCGACCATCAGCGTGGTCGGATTGCACGAGACGCCGATCCCGCAACTGGACATGGGCAACATCGTGGTCCGCGACCTGAATCTGATCACCTCGGTGGCATCACCCAACGCCTTCAAGCCTACCCTACGCCTGATGGAGCGGGGCAAGATCCGGGTCAAGCCGCTGATCACGCACGAGTTCCCCCTCTCCGACGCGCCTGCGGCCCTGGAACTTCAGGAGAAGCGCCCCGGTGAGCGGATCAAGATTCAGCTTTCGCCCGATAACTAGCGCGACACACGGGAGGGAGGCGGCTCGCGGCGCTATCACGGCGTCACGCCTCCGCCGCCAGCAGCAGACGAAATGCCGTCATCTCCGTCGCCGCTTGACGAAGCCACCCTTATCGGGGTAAAAATAGGGAAAGTAGGCGATCGGGAGGGCCGATGCTGGCTGGCGGGGGAACCGCAGCCGGATTGAGCCGATCCGCTCAGGATGGACCTTCAGGCAGGTGCGGGCGGGGATCGCCGACACCTCCTTATACTCGCAAGGGGCGGTCACATGGAGTTCCGAGTCAATCTCACCGTGGAAGTCGACCAGGTGGGCAACGCCCTGTGCATCCGCACCCCGGTCCCGCTGCAACTGCTCCACCGGCAGGGGCGCTGGCAGGTCGAAGGCGAGATGTTCGGCTTTGAAGAGTTGGAATTCGACAGCTTCGAGGAGGCTCTCGTCGCCGGGGCCCGCCAGGCCGGCAACGAGCTGCAGGCCTCGGTGATCGAGCGCCCGGTCATTGCCGGTCGCATCGGCCCGGAGGTCATTCCGCCGGGTCGCTTCTGACCGCCGTGCCCGTACCCACCGTGTGCCGCCCCCAGGAGTGGCCAGTCAGGGCCGCTCCGGTCTGCTCCAGGATCTCGCGATACCCGGGATACCCGCCCTTCTCGGCGAAGGCCTCGAACATCGCCCGCCGCGCTTCCAGCGTCGAGCCGATCGCCTCCGCGTCGTTGTAGTCGCTGGCGATGAAGCCGCCGCGCTCCGTGCCCCACTTGCCCAGCAGTTCGCGAGCCTCGCTGCGGATCTCGTCCAGCGTGCCGCGGACCAGGGTCGCCTGGGTGTCCACGATCGACTCGAAACAGATCCGCCCGCGGTAGCGCCGGCTGATCTCGTCGATGCCCACCGTGTTGGGCTGCTGCATGTTGATCACTTCCAGCCCGGCGTCGATCAGCTCTTCGACCACCTCGTTGATGTGACCGCATGAGTGCATCCAGGGATGCATCCCCGCGGACTTGATCTCCGCGAACCAGCGCTGGTAGCGCGGCTTGAAGAACTCGCGGAACAGCTTCAGGTTGATGAAGGCGCGATCCTGCAGGCCCCAGTCGTCGGCCATGGCGGCCGCGTGCATCCGCCCGCCGGCCAGTTGCGCGCAGCGGCGGAGCACCTGGATGTGATGCTCCAGGATGCGCTCGATCAGCTCGTGCATCTCTTTGGGACGGCGGTAGAAATCCATCAGCGTCTCGGCCAGCCCGTGCAGCATGTGCAGCCGCTCAAAGATGCCGTGCCCGAAGCAGAACATCACAAAGCGGTCCTGGGCGCCTTCAAGCTGCCTCTCAAAACCCTCATACCGCGCCGGGTTGAGCGGGTCCGGAAAGGGATGATCCTTCATCGCGGCCAGGTCGCGCAGCGGATGCCCGGTGACCTGCCCGGTGTTGGCCACGTCGGTCTGGCGCCACACGCAGCCCCATTCGTCGGCGGCCTCGCCCTGGAAGGCCCACGACCAGCCGGTCGGGTCGGTGGTCCACACGTCGTAGCAGTCGTTGACCCCGACCACGTCGAACTTCATGGGTAGCCGCGGCGGGTTGTTGAAGGTGATGGCCCGCTCGACGATTTCCCTGCGACTCATGTCAGTCATAGCTTCCCGCCTCGCGCACCTCGCGCAGCACCAGCCGGTAGGTCTCCAGATCGACCCCCGGCGGCACGGAATGGTCTGAATGGTAGATGTAACCGTTGTACGGCATGGCCGCGGCCAGCTTCGAGCGGATCTCTTCGCGAATCGCGTCGGGATCGTTGCTGCCCAGCACCCGCACGTCAATGTTGCCGCAGAAACCCAGCCGGTCGCCGTGCGTCGTGGCCAGCTCGCGCACGTCCATGTTGGCCTTGACCTCCAGCGGATTGATCGCCGCCACCCCCGCGTCGATGAGGTCGTCCAGCACCAGGCGCAGATCGCCGTCGGAATGGTAGATCACCGGCATCCCGCGGCGGTTGAACTCGTCGAACATCCGCTTGTGGTAAGGCCACAGGAACTCGCGGTAGTGCTTCGGGCTCATGAACGGGCCGGTGTTGTAGGCCATGTCGCCGTACACGAAGGCCCCGTCGCAGACCATGCCCTCGGCCTCGATCAGCTCGAGCATCTGCACCGCAACGCGGCTGTAGGTGTCGAAAATGTCATGTATCCACTCCGGTCGGCGGATCATCGCCCGGAGCATCATCTCATGGCCGAGCACGTCCTTGATCATCTCGAACGGCTCGACCGTGCAGTAACAGATGAACCGCTCGGCTTCGCGCCCGCGCTTGTAGAGCGGGCGGAATTCGTCCCAGCGCACCCGGTCGCGATGGGCGGTCTGCAGCGGCTTGACCCGGGCCCACGCCTCGGGCGAATCAATCCCGAAGGAGACATGCTCCGGCGTGCCCATCTTGTGTTTCCACCAGCGCAGAACGGCCTCGTTGCCGTCGCGCTGCATGATCCACTCGTCGGTCTCCTGGAGCACTTCGGCGGGCACCAGCCGCAGGCGGTAATCCGGCCAGGCGACCTCGGTGATGTCCATGTCGAAGTATTCCCACAGCGTCACCGGCTGGGCCGCGGGAGAGGTGTCCCAGTCGAAGCGGGCGCCGGGTTTGCGCTGGGCGAGGGGCCCGCCGACCTGGTCGCGCCAGGCCTTCTCGGTCTCGAACCAGAACTTGTCGTAGATGGGCACGCGATCCGGCTGCTCGCGCCGCAGGGTCCGGGCGACACGTTCTCGGGATGTCATGGTGGCGATCATGTTTGAAGTAGACAGTTGACAGGAAGCAGTAAACAGTCAGAAGATCGCTGTAGCCGCCGCTCGTGCCGGGTACTGTTCACTTTCCTCCCAGGCAAAGTTGCTTGGCCAGTGCCGCCCCGCTGGCGGCGTCGCGCCCGTAGCCGTCGGCGCCGATCTCGCGGGCGTAGTTCTCGGTCACCGGGGCGCCGCCCACGATCACCGTCGGGCAGGGCTTCACTTCCTCGCGCAGCCGGCTGACCACCTGCTTCATCTCGCCCATGGTGGTGGTCAGCAGGGCGCTGACCGCGACCAGTTGCACCGGCTGCTTGCGGCAGGCCTCGATGAACTTCTCCGCGGACACGTCCACGCCCAGGTCGATCACCTCGAAGCCGGCCCCTTCCAGCATCGTCGCCACGATGCTCTTGCCGATGTCGTGCAGGTCGCCCTTGACCGTGCCGATGATCGCCGTCGCCGCCGGCTTGATCCCCGCCGACAGCAACTGCGGGCGGAGCACTTCCATCGCCGCTTTCATCGCCTCGGCCGAAACCAGCACCTCGGGGATGAAGTACTCGCAGGTGCGGAACCGCCGGCCGACCTCCTCCATGCCCGCGAGCAGCCCCCCGGCAAGGATGTCGGAGGCCGAGGTGCCGGCG
>CAYVVX010000336.1:0-6290 GCA_964455315.1 uncultured Planctomycetales bacterium
CACGCCGCCGGCCTGGGCTTTGACCGGCACCGCCGGCAGCAGCGCCGGCGCGAGGGCCAGGCACAGCACGATGGCACGACGGGCATGGCGGTGAACCGGGGTCACGTCAGTAGACCTCCTCATCCTCGGCATCCGGGCCGGGGATCAGGTTCGGACCGTCCGGATCGCGGCGTCGGTCGGGTCCGGCCGACTCCAGGATGCGGTAGCGGCCCGAATCCCAGGAAATGGCCAGCATCTCCTTGTGCTCGCCGTAGTACACGATGACCGAGGCGGGCAGGTGATCCTGCTGCACGCGAACCGCCCGGGCCGGGACGGCCCCCTCGGGCAGGTTGCGCTCGCCCAGCGGTGTCAGCATCCAGTGCACCAGGGAGGCCGGGTAAGTCTCCGTCGTGGTGCAGCTCGCGGGGCGAGCCTGGTCATCAAAGGCCGCGTCGGCGGCGGCCAGCAGCAGCAGTGGTTCGCAGGCGAATCCCTTGTCGATGTTCAGCTTCTGATCGCGCCGCGGGGCGCGCCCGACTCTCAGGCTGCGCTCCAGGTAGCCGGTATCGCGGGCGTGGTGCTCGGCGTAGTCAACCGCCGGCAGGCCGCGGAGCAGGCGCCGTCGCCTCATGGTGTGCTCGCCGCCGTCCGGGGTGAGCGTCCAGGTCTCGCGGTAAAGCTCCCCTTCCATCCCGTCGCTGATCAGATCGGCGCTGGTATCAATCTGCCATTGGTCATCGAGCTGCCGGTAGAGGGTCTCCTCCCGGAGCGTGATCACGCCGGGCGGATACTTCTCCAGGTACACCTGCGGGCGCTTCCCGAGCCGTGACCACGGCGCGTCGAGCCCGCTGGAGGCCAGGATTTCCTGCCCCCGCCGGCGGGCCGCGGCGAACTCCTCTTCGGTCATGATCGCCTCGACCTCGGCCTCGGCGACGATCGCGCGGCAGAGCTGGTCCAGCCCGGCGGCGGCGCCCGCCTCGCCCCGCCCGATCAGCACCAGCCCGGTCACCGGTCCGGTGCGGGCACACCAGATGCTCAGTGCGCCGGGCTCGCCATGCATGAGCCGGGAACCGTACCCGGCGACGGCGCGCCCGTTGAGCGTCTCGGAGGGCACCTCACCCTGCAACTCCGTGGTCTGGGTGAGGCTCATGGCCGTGTCCGCCACCAGGGCCGCGCATTCACGGTCGGGAGCCAGGGCGATGCGGAACACGTTCAGGAACCAGGCGTTCTCCGCGCTGCCGCCGTGCATGCTCAGGCCGGGCGGGTCGTCAGGGGACGCAGCGACGAAGGATACGCCGCCCGGCGGGGCGAAACGGATGCCTGCCTGGGTCATCGCCTGAGTGCCGTCGGAGGAGGATTTCGCGTCCACCGGCTCCAACTGAGCGCAGACTGAGTCCAGCAGCCGCTCGTCCGCGCCGTCGATCGCGCCGGTCACCATGATCGCGGCCCCCCACAGTTGACCGTCAGGGGCCACCGCCACCCGGCAGAGACAGCCGGCCGGGAGTTGGTCTCCGCGGGGCGGGGAATCGATCTTCACGGTGAAGCCGGGGAACGAGCCCACTCTGCCGTAGGCGACCGGCTCGGCCCGCCCCGGGCAGATGCGCCGCACGAAGGACGTGGCCGCCGCCCGCGCGTCGTACGAGGGGATGGCCAAATCATTGCCGGGGGCGCGGAGGATCATGATCAGGCGGGGCAGACGCCCCTCCCGGTCGGGCTCCCTCAGGCAGATCACAACCTGCTCGGGAATGCGGTCCCTTTTGAAAGGCGTCCAGCCTTCAGGCAGAGCGACGCGCAATCCCGCCTCCTCGAGCACCTGGGGCTTGGCCAGGGGCACCAGGCTGGCCTGGGCCTTGTAGTGGATGAGCGCGGCGGCCAGCAGGACGGTCAGCAGCAGCAGGACGGCGCTGCTGGCCAGCGCCCAGTGTGGCCGTCCGGGGCGTTGCTGCGAATAGACCTGGTACATGGGGGCATCTTAGAGTCGGTCGAGGGGCTTTGCCAAGCGCCCCGCGAGGCTCCCGGCGTGTCGACTGAACGCGGCGTGACGCCGCATCAACGCGTCTCGAACTCGGTCGAGTTGAGCAGCACCCAGAAGAGGTCGGCCAGCGCCGCGTCCGCATCGGCGGGGTCTGCACCGCTGATCACGGGGAGGTCGCGGGTTTGCTCGGCGTCGGTCGGGCGCCGGGAGAGCGTGCTCAGGTACAGCTCTTCGAGCCGCTGGTCCGGCTGGTCCAGGTTGCGGATGGTTTCGTAGCGATCCCCGCGCTGGATGCCGTCGTTGATCAGCTTTCCGTTGAGACGCAGGAGGGCTCGCGCGGTCGGGCCTTCGACCTGCCGGGCTTCCGAGCGGGTCCGCTTGAGCATTCCCGCGATGTTGGGGGGCTGGTACGGGGGCGGCGATTTCTTTGCCGCCTGCCCGCCGCCGTCCGCCGCCAGCCTGGCCTGGGGTTCGCCGGCAGCGGCGCTGGCGTCCTTCTTGCGGCGCCGATCCACCGGCGGGTGCTGGAGCCCCTCGACGAGTTCCGTGGCCCGCAGCACCGAATCGTGCCACTGGTCGGGATCCAGCGGTCGGCGCCGTGCGGCCGCGTAGTGGCGCGGCTGCCGGGTATCGGCCGCCGCGGCGAGCTGATACACCCGCGACAGGACCATCCCGCGCATGAGCGGCTTGAGATAGAACCTTCCGGTGGTGAAATGGCCGCCGAGATCCTCCAGCAGGTCGGCGTGTTCCGGCGTCTGGATGTCCGCGAAGGCGTCGACCGGCTTGACGAACGTGTCGCCGGTGAAATGCAGCCACAGCCGGTTGACCACGTTGCGGGCGAAGTAGGGGTTGTCCGGGCGGGTGATCCACTCGGCCAGGGCGTTGCGGCGATCGCGCTCCGGGTCGACCATGGGCTCGCCGCCGAGATAGGTCGGCGGGATCGGCTTGGGATCATCGACGAAGGGCATGGTCACTTCGCCCCTGGGATTGTCATAGACTTCGCGGGCTTCGCCGTTGTCGCCGAGGATGGCGCCCCAGCCGCCGGGAAGCTGGGTTTCGACGGGCACGACGTGGGCCACGGCCGCGCCGCTCTTGCGCAGGAACATGTCGTCCGCGTTGAAGCGCGAGTTGGTGCGGGCGAAGAACGCGGCCAGGCCCCAGAAGTCGCGCTGGGTCATCTGCGTGTAGGGATGGTCGTGGCATTGGGCACACTGGGTGTTGACGCCCATGAACATGCGCCCGGTCGCGGTGGCCAGTTCGGGGGCCTTGCCCTCGAACAGCGAGATGTAGTTGACAGCGCCGTCCAGGCGGTTCCAGCCCGAGCCGGCGATCATGTCCCGGCTCATCGCGTCCCAAGGGCGGTTGCGCTGCAGCGACTCGCGCAGGTAGTTGAACAGCGCCAGCGTGCTCACGCCCTGCCCGTCCACGGCGGCCGTCTCGCTGATCATGTCGCGGATCTTGAGGGCCCAGAAATCGGCGAAGCGCGGGTGTTTCAGCAGCTCGTCGACCTTGGCGACACGCTTGCCGGGGTTCTTGTCGTCGAGGAAGGCCCGGGCTTCGGCGGCGGTGGGGATGATGCCGATCAGGTCCAGCGAGACGCGGCGAAGGAACGCGGCATCGTCGGCCGGCGGACCGGGCTCGACCTTCTGCTCCTTCCAGCAGGCCTCGAAGTAGCGGTCGATGATCTCGGTGGGATCGGCCGTCGGGGCGGGTTTCTTCCTCTTGGGATCCGGCACGGGCAGCTTGAAGCCGCTGTTCTTCCGTTCCAGGATGCTGGACGCGGCGGGACGGGCCGAGGCGGGGGCGACTTTGCCGGTCGGTTGATCCGCCCTGGAATCCCCGCCGGACAGAGCGCAGATCGACGCCGCGCTGAAGAGCACGGCGGTCATCCGGCAGGCGCGTCTGGTCGGCGGCATGGGTCGCATGGCGTCTGGATGCCTCGATATCAACACTTGGACCGGCCCGTATCGAACCGAAGGGTACCCTCTCTTTTACTCTGCCGGGCCGGGATGGGCAAGCGAAAAGTCAGGATGAATCGGCCCGGATGGTCGTCTCGGGGGGACGAATTGCCGGCGGGCTCAGCTTCGCCCGATCGACTCCAGCTCCGCGGTGACCTGGACCCTGCCCAGCGTCTCCACCGGCAGCTCCGCGAACTGCCTGATCCAGGCCGCCAGCTTGTTGGCCACGAATGCCGCGCAGCCGCGGCGCTGCTCCTCCGTGCCGCCGGCGGTGGCCGGATCGGGCAGGCCCCAGTGGGCCCGTGCCGGTTCGCCCGGCCAGTCCGGTTGCGGCAGGCAGGCGGCCGAGTCGCACAGCGTGATGACCACGTCAAATTGCTCGCCGACCAGCGCGTCCCAGTGCTTGGGGCGCTGGCCTTCGGTGCTGACCCGCATGCGCTGCATCATCTCCGCCGCCAGGGGATGAATCGCCGCCGCCGGGCGGAACCCGGCGCTGAAGGGCTCGAACCTCTCGCCGGCCATGTGCCGCAGGAGCGCCTCGGCCATCTGCGAGCGGCAGGCGTTGCCGGTGCACAGGAACAGGACGCGGGTCTTCTCGGGGGTGGGAGTGTCGTTCATGAGAGGCTCGTCGCGGTTGCATGCTCCAGCGGCATGGCTGATCCTGATTCGGGCGGCGCGGGCAACAGGAGGCTCCGCGGTTATTATCGGCATCCGGCGGAGCCCGATCGAGGGCGCCGCCGACCCTTGCAGTTCATACGCCGAAAGGACCACGATGGTTGACGATGCACGCTATCGCACCGCCGCGGAGCGGATCGCCGCATGGCAACGGACGATGATCCTCTCCCACGATCGGCCCGACGGGGATGCCCTGGGGGCGATGGGGGCGATGAAACTGGCCATTCTCGCGGCCGGCCGACAGGCGGAGGCATTCGTCTACAGCGATGTGCCCGTCCGCTACGCCTGGCTCAACGAGGGCTGTCATTTTTCACGCTGGCCGGAACAGGCGGACGCCGCTTTCACGGCGTCATTTGACGGCATCCTCATCGTGGATACGTGCAGTTGGTCGCAGCTGGAACCGGTCGCGGGGTTCCTGCGCGCTTCGCCGTTGCCCCGCGTGATCGTGGATCATCACGCCACCCGCGATGAGATCGCCGCGCCGGGTTCGGAGGCGCTCTACCTCATCGATCCGCAGGCCGCCTCGGCCTCCACGATGGTCCACCACCTCTGTACGCTGGCCGGCTGGCCGCTGCATGGCGCCGCCGCCGAGGCCATCTTCACCGGCACCTCCACTGACACCGGCTGGTTCCGATTCTCGAACACCGACGGGGCGACGCTCCGCGCCGCCGCCGCGGCGGTCGATGCCGGCGTTCGCCCGGACCGGCTGTACGGGCGGGTCTATGAGTCGCGCTCGCCGGCGAGGCCGCACCTGATGGGGGCTGTGCTGCGCAGCCTCGAGTACCGTGCGGAGGGGGCCCTGGCCGTGATGTCGCTGACCCAGGCCATGCTTCAGGAGGCGAACGCGACGCCGGCCGATGCCGAGGAGCTGGTCAACGAGCCGCTCTCGGTGGGGCGGGTGGTGGCCGCGGTGCTGCTGAGTGAAGCGGGCGGGGGGGTGGTGCGGGCGAATTTCCGCAGTAAGTCACCGGAGGTGTGTGCTCGCGACATCGATGTGGCCGCGGTGGCGGCGGGTTTCGGCGGCGGCGGGCATCGCCGGGCGGCAGGGGCGCGCATCAGCGGCGAGCTTGAACAGGTGCGTGGAGCGGTCATCGCGGCGATGGAGCAGGCGATGCGGCAGGCGTGAGATTTCGCCGCTTCTGGTGCGGCTTCACGTGGTGTGAAGGCCCGGCAGGATCACGCCAGGCCCAGCAGTGCCGGAAGCTCCGCCACGCGATCGACGCGGTAATCCGGCTTCGCCCGGGCGTAGTCCGCTTCCGGCCAGGCGCCGGGCGCGCGGGCCACCAGGGCCGTTTTCATGCCCAGCGCGGCCGGGGCCATCACGTCCAGCGTGGGTGAATCGCCCACGAACAGCACGCGGGACAGGTCCGTCGGCCGCTGCTGCGGGAATGCGGCCTTCAACGCCGTTTCATAGAACACCGGCGACGGCTTCCGAAAGCCGACCGCGCTGCTGAAGATGTGAAAGTCCAGCAGAGGCCCGAAGCCCTGCCGATCCAGCTCCATGTGGCAGGCATCCGGTGGGAGCATGACGTTGCTGACCAGGCCCATGCGGGTGCCGAGCTTGCGCAGCAGCCGAACCGCGTCCAGGGCGCCCGGCAGCGGCTCCAGCGAGCCCACCCAGGCTCTCTTGAAGGCCTCCCCGGCGGCCTGTAGCTGTCGGTTGCCCGCCTGCCCGCCGAGCGACGCGGCCCAGGCGGCCAGGA
>CAYVVX010000337.1:0-304 GCA_964455315.1 uncultured Planctomycetales bacterium
GCAGCCGAGCACGCCGACCAGCAGCCCGCCCAGGGCCGGCGCCACCCAGGGGGGAAGCTTGGCCTTGCGCAGGGGGCGGGCTTCCATCACCTTGAGGCAGTAGTGGAAGACCATGACCAGCAGGGCGCAGATGGGCCCGAGCAGGAGGTAGGCAACCAGGTCGATGGGGTGTGAGAAGGAGAGATTCTGGACGCCTTCGAGCATCAGGTGGCCGTGGTGGTAGATGGCGATGAAGGTGGAATAGCTCACCACCGAGGAGACGAACGCGGGCACGATGCAGTCGGCCTCGAAAACGGGCTCACTG
>CAYVVX010000337.1:314-6288 GCA_964455315.1 uncultured Planctomycetales bacterium
CACGGTAGAGGATGCTGGTGGCGAAGAGGGCCCCGCCCAACGGGCACTGGAAGATCGCGCCGACGCCCCCGCCGCAGCCGGCGATGAGCAGGATGCGCCGCTCCTGGATGCTCAGGTGCAGCAGGCGCGAGAAGGCCGAGCCGATCGACGCCCCCAGCGCGGCGATGGGGCCCTCCGGGCCGGCCGAGCCACCGAAGGAGATCACGCCGATGGCCGCCACGGCCTTGACCGAGGGCCCGCGCAGGGCGAGCTGCCCGCCGTGGTGGTGGTAGGCGGTGATGAGCTGATTGGTGCCGTGCCCGTGATCGTGGGGGACCAGCCAGGCGACCAGGATGCCGCTGAGCAGCCCGCCGATGGCCGGCAGGAAGAGCACCCACCCGTTGAAGATCATCACCCCCGCGCCGCCCAGGTGGGTGACGTTGCCGATAAGCTTGTCGACGCCGACGGCCAGCCCGTAGTTCAGGCCGGCGGCGGCGAGCCCGGAGAGCACGCCGACCACCGCGCTGAGGGCGAACATCTTGCCCCAGCGCACGGCGTTGCCGGGCAGGCGTCCTGGAAATCGAAGTGTCTTGCCCATGTCGGCGGGGAAGCGCCGGTCACGCGGACCGGGTGGTTGTGGTCATGCCCTCGGCGCCGGCACCTTGCCGGAGCCCTGTCCTGCTACCAGTCGAATCGGTCGGCCACCTCGGCCAGGGGATCGGCGTCGCCGCCCTCGCCGTTCTTGCGCAGCTCGCGCAGCATGCCTTCCTGGCTGCGGCGGCGTTCGATCTGTTCCTCGGCGGCGCAGATCAGTTCGTACGCGGAGCGTGCATCCGGGCTGCGCTTGAGCTTGGCGCGGAGCAGGGCCGAATCCAGAAGCTGGCTGCTGTTGGCCAGGATGCGCAGGTGATCGGACACGCTCTCGGCGGGCCCGGCGATCATCATCACGGTGTCCACCGCGTGTCCGTCGTTGTCCCAGCGGACAGGCTGGCGGAGGATCATCACGGCGATGCCGAAGCGGCTCAGGCCCGGAAGCCGGCAATGGGGGATGGCCGCGCCATTGGCGAAGGCCGTGGTTCGCGTGCGCTCGCGGTCGGTGATCGCCCGCTCGATGGTCCTGGGGTCGACATTCAGCCGCCTGGCGAGTTTGGCGGAGAGCATTCCGATCACTCCGGGCCCGGTATCGACGTGATCGGCGATCTCGATCATCTCCGGCGAGAGGCTCTGCTGAACTAACACGAGATCGTTGCTCCAGTCATGGAAGCGACGCGAGGATGAAACCGTTCGCGTTGCGGGTCATCAGCCTAAAGATTATTAATTATAGCGACTTTCTCAGGCAGGTACAGGAAGCGTCGGCGGGGTTTCGGAAGCGCGCAGCCGCGTTGACATCGGGCTGCCGTGGAAACTAGAGTAATCAGTGGCATACTGTCAGTGGCCCGCGTTTCAGCCCGGCGGACGGGCTGATTTGATCGCTGCAAATGGAGGCGGCAGGCTCATGACCACCCTGGGACGACGCGATTTCCTGAGCGGTCTCGGTCTTGGTGCCGCCATTTACGCCGCCGGCCAGGCGGCCAGGGCCGACGCACCCGCTTCGAATCCCGACGTGGGCACCATCAAGGATCTGCCCCGCCGCAGGCTGGGCCGGACCGGGATCATGGTTCCGCCGCTGAGCTTCGGCACCGCCCCGATGGGCCACGCCTTCTACCGGGCCGAGCCGTTCGAAGAGGTTCTCAACGCCGCCATCGACGCGGGGATCACCTACCTGGACACCGCCCGGGTCTACGACGTGGCCGAGGAACGGCTGGCGCCGATCCTCAAGAAGCGCCGCGACGAGGTGTTCCTGGTCTGCAAGTGCTGGGCGAAGACCCGCGACGAGGCTCTCAAGTCGCTGGAGAAATCGCTCTCGCTCATGCAGGTGGACAAGGTGGACCTGCTCCACCTGCACAATGTCGGGCAGTTTCCCACCGAGGTGGCGTTGGGCAAGGGCGGCCTGATGGAGGGCATTCTCGAAGCCCGCAAGCGCGGCCTGACCCGGTTCGTCGGCTGCACCGGGCACCTGGGCGTGCCGCGGTTCCTGCCGGTGCTGGAGACCGGCGAGATCGACGTGATGATGGTGGCGATGAATTTCGTCGACCGGCACACCTATAACTTCGAGGAGAAAGTTCTTCCCGCTGCACAGAAGCACGACGTCGGCATCGTCTGCATGAAGGTCTACGGCGGCGTGACCGGGAGCTGGGACGGCTACAAGAAGCGCCGCCCGGGCCGGCTGGCCGGCGATGAGACCCGGCAGATGGCCGTCGATTACGCGCTGAGCCTGCCCGACGTGGCCACCTGCGTCATCGGGATGCGGACCCTGGATGAAGTCCGGATGACCATCGAGGCGGTGCGGAATCACCGGCCGCTGGAAGGCGAGCGGCACGAGCAGGTGCTGGCCAGGGGTCGCGAACTGGCGACCGAATGGGGCAAGCACTTCGGGGAAGCTGAAGGCGTGTGACGCCTCTCACTTCGGCAACGCATACTTCAGATCCTCGGGCGGGGCGACGAAGCGAACGGCAAACCCCACGTCCCCGATGCCCTGCTCGACCTTGACCAGGATCGGGTTGGCGCCCTGCTTGAGCTTGACCTCGGCCCGGTCGCCTTCGAGCCTCAACATCCGGTCGAGCTGGTGATCGATGACCACTTCGCCGTTGATCCAGACCTTCACGCCGTCATCGCTGCGCACGTTGAGCGTGTAGGTCCCCGGCTTCTTCGCCTCGATCACCGCCGCCCCGTACACCACGAGGTTCTCGACCGGCTTGTACAGCTCGTTCAGCAGCATTTCGCCATCAGTGCGGGCGAGCTTCTGCCACTTGACCGGTTTGCCGCCGCGGCCTTCGTAGGTCGCCGAGAGATCCAGCTTCTCTTCCGGAGGATACACGATCTGCAATCCCTTCCGGTCGGGATTGGGGAAGGGGCCGGCGATCATCCACTCGGTGATCATGTTCTCGTCGGGGGCGAGCGTGAAATAATCGGCGATCAGCTCGTACCTGTTGCCGGAGACGGGCTTACCGGTGAACTTGAACTGGATTTCATTGAGGCCCTTGCGCAGCCGCACGCGCTGGTCGATCGGCCGGCCGTCGTGGAGCAGCTCGAACGACGATGCCTCCACGCCGCGGGCGGGGACCAGGGCCAGGTTGTAGACATCGTCGGCGGGAACGGGAATCTCGAACCGCGTCAATGCACCCAGCGCAAACGAGAGTCGCACGCCGCGATCGCCGGACAGCGGCTGGGGCAACCCCTCGCTTTCGACGATGTCAAATACGCTTCCCTCCGGCAGGCAGCGCTCGGCTTCGATGGCTCCCTGGGCGACGTAGGCACGGGGAACACGGTCCATGACCGGTGCGGGCTCGAAGAAGTCACTGCCGCCCGGCAACTGGTACCAGTAGGCGACCGAGCTGTAGTCGTTGCGGGTGCGCTCGCCGGGCTGGGCGGCGTAGTTCTCGATGGTCATCCGCAGGCTCTTGTAGAAGGGGATGTTGTCGCCCAGGTGCCAGCGGTAGCAGGCGAAAAGCTCCTTGGCGCTGCTGCCTTCGACGGGCTGCGGAAAGCCGTGCGACGGGTTGTGCATGGTGCGGATGCCCCAGGCGTCGCCGAAGTAGTCCTCCGAGCCGGTGCCGAACCAGGAGGGAAACTTTTCACCATCCACGTACACCTTCTCGTCACCTTCGCCCCACCAGCCGCCGTGATGGTTGTGGGGAAACAGGGTGATGCCGACCAGCTTGCCGGTGCCGGTGGCTTCGATCAGCGGATAGTCGAAGCTCAGGCTGGACAGCTCCGTCCGCCATTTGGCGTGAAAGTAGCCCCGATCGTCCGAAACCGGACCTCCGGCGTGGACCAGCTTCACGTCGACCGTGGCCGGGTCGCGACCCTCATTGACCAGCTCGATGCGGGCATTCTTGCGGAAGGGCATGGGGAAGTAGCAGTAGTTCAGCGTGTCGGTGATGCCCATCGGGTAGGATTTGTAGCTGGAGTCCTTGGGATCCCCGAAAAAGTCGCCGATGGGCGCGTCCACGGCCGGCTTGTTCGCGTCGTCCCAGGTGATCCGCAATACGACCTTGCGGGTGGCCCATTTCTCGGTGGAATGAAGCTTGGCGTGGAACTGGCGGATGGTGGCCGGCCCGACCAGGTCGGCGACCGCGACGGTCTTCCCGGGCGGCAACTCGACCGTCTTCTCCAGCGTCTCCTCGCCGGGCTTCGGCGGGAGTTTCCCGGAATCGGCCCACCGCCCGGCGGTTCGCGTCACCGCCTCGCGCTGCTCGGCGCTGAGCGGCAGCTTGAACGTCTCCACCTCCCAGTCCTTCGGGAACACGCGGTAGTCGAGGATGTAATACTGTCGCGGGGCCCGCGGGCGTTTCGGGTTTTCCAGGTCCAGCCCGGTGACCTTGCAGCTCTTCGCGAAGGAGATGGGCAGGTAGAGGTTGGACGCCGACCGTTGCTCGGCCTTGTCGCGTCGCCACGCCAGCGGGGGGATGAATGGCTCCACCTCGCCGCTGCAGAGCTTGAGGAAGTCCCACTCGTAGGTCGGTTCGGTGGCCCCGTCGAGGTAGAAGCGGATCAGGCCCCTGGGGTTGGCGGACCAGATTCGAAAGATGCAGCCGGGCCCGTCGATCTCGGCCATGACGCCTTCCCTGGTGTCGGGATCGACGCGGATGTAGTTGCCGGCGTCAGCGTTGGCGTCCCAGGCGATGTACTCGCCGGTGGCGGCGTCGTAGCGGCTCTGGCGATCGTAGCTGCTGGCCTGGCGGCAGTAGACGCCCGGTTCGATGACCGGAAGGCGGTCCAGGTTGGTCAGGTGGTCAAGGAGATCCACGTAGCTGAGCTTCTCCGCCGCGCGGGACGGTGGCGGCGCAGGCAGCGCAACGGCGACGGCGATCAGCGCAAGGAGACTGATGGCCGCGCGGCGTGCCGGCGGGCGGAGCGAATGCGACCGGTGGACGATCTGGTGCCGTGCCTCGGACGTCATGGTGATGGATCTCCCTCTTGATGCGCTGGTGAGTCGGTATCGCGTGCGGCGTGATGTTAGGGGGCGAATGGGGTCGGTGCAACCTGCCCGGCGAACGCCGCGGCGCGGCGGGGACGCGGTGGAAAAACCGCCCCGGGCAGCGGTCAACTCCCTTCAAGCAAAACGGCCGCTTCGCCCGATAATCGCAATGGGAGCCGGCGTACCACCGGTGATCGCCGTGGCGCGAATCGGGCCAGGGAGGACAGGATGCCTGCTGAGCCTCGTACGTTGTGTCCGCATCTGGACCGGCGTGATCCGCGCTGTGCCGAGCGGTTGACCATGACCAATGTTGGGGAGGCGTTCCGCTTCTGCGCCGGCAGCTATGTATCCTGCATCACCTACCATCAGATCCGTGTCGACCAGCACGATCGAAGTGAGGCTGGTCCGCTCGCCCGAAGTGCCTGAATCCGCCCCCGCCCAGGGAACGGGTCGCACGCTGCTGCGGCATGAGCCCTTGCCGCCGGTGGGCGTATCCCTCCCCCCGGCACCGGGCCGTCCAGCCTTATCAGCGACAATCGCCGGGTCATCGGGCGGTCGGACCGCGGGCGGCGCGGCCGGGCCCGGGCGCGGCGAGCCGGCCGCGAAGGGGGGTGAAGACCTGCCCCTCGACACGATGATCGACCGGTTTCTCACCTACCTCTGGAGCGAGGCGGGCCTGGCGGAGAACACCCTCTCCGCGTATCGCGTGGATCTGCAGGTGTTCGCGGCCTTCTGCCAGGCGCACGAACTGACCTTTCGCGCCCTGACGCCGCAGGATGTGCAGGCGTTCCTGATACAACTCCGCGAGAAGGACGGGCTGGCCTTGAGCTCCATCGCCCGGCGGCTGGTCACGGTCAAGACCTTCTGCCGCCATGCCAGCGAACAGGGGTGGCTGGACCAGGACGTGGCATCTTTCATTGAGGCCCCCAAGAAGTGGCAGCATCTGCCGCATGTGCTCAATCCGCAGCAGGTGGA
>CAYVVX010000338.1:0-6284 GCA_964455315.1 uncultured Planctomycetales bacterium
GGCTCTTCACTGCACCTTTCTGATCCGCCATGAGGCCTAACCAGCAAATGGAGCCGGCAAAGGCGCCTGGCTGATGTGTCCTTAGCCGCGGCTACCCCGGGCCTTCGCGGCTCATTTGCAGGTCGTTAGCCAGCAAAGGTCAGATGCCGCACTTCTACTTTGACGAGAGCATCCAGGCGCAGGCGGAGTTCATCGTTGGGGCCTACGTATACGGTCCTGACGCCGAAGGCGCCGTGACGAGTGCCCTCGAGCGGGTTGGGCTTCGTCCGGGTGTCGACGAATTCAAGAGCTCCACGCGCATGTCTGAACACCCGGAGCAAGTGCAATTGCGCGACGAACTCCGCGAAGTGACTCGCAGCTATCGAATCGGGGTCCTTGTCGCGCCGCTTGCTGAGCGAGCTGACTTGGGGCGCCTCGCACTCGAAGGGCTGGATCAGATCGCGAGGGCAAACGAGCTGACAGGTATGGTCGGACTAGAGGCAGACCTGGACGAGGGGCTATTCTCATCAGCGCAAGAAGCGTCACGCATCATTGGGGCCTCCGTCGTCCCTGGATACTGCGCGGTTCGACCTGAGCAGGAGTCTCGTCAAGTTAAGGGCCTGCAGTTGGCCGACCTAGTTGCTCACACCGCTGGCATCATGCTCTTGGATAGCCTTGGGCTTGTCACCAAGACCGTGAAGGCGGGGCCCAGCTCGGGCTACGACGAAGACCTAGCTATGGACCTTGGCTTTGAGATGTGGGCCGGCCTTCGGTACCAATTCTTCACGGCTGGGCCAGTGCCCCATCAAGATGAGATCTACAACGGTGCGTTAATGCAAGTCGGGCTGAACGGTCTGTACGTTGCACCTTCATGCTCGGACCGGCTCAGGGCTGCGGCCGAAAGCCGGTTCGGCCAGTGCTATGTGGGATGCATCCACTAGTCGGCTGGCTAACAGGGCGCTGCAGCCGACGAGCGGCGCTGCGAAGTCCGGGCAAGCAGTGAGCAACACTCGTGCCGCTCGCGATTGAGCGGCTGGTCGTTAGCCAGACTCGAGATTGTATGTCAGATCGTCGTGAAGACACAAATGCAACCAAGGCAATAGACAACTCGGGGTTTCCTTTCCAGCTTGCCGTCGAGAGGGAACTGCGAGCCCTTGGCCCGGCAGTCGGTTGGAAGGTTTCAGCGACTGAGGTTCCGATTGCGGATGGATTTGCTGACATTGTCCTCGAGCGCGACGGGTTCCTCGCAGTCGTTGAATGCAAACGAGTGCAAGGTGCGACTTGGCACTTTCTGGTACCCAAGGGGGCAAGCGCCAATGTTTCTGGTTGCCGCGTCGAGTGGCGCAACGCCCGAGCACGCGGGTATCCGGCCCATATTCCTGGGCTTCCGTTGTCCAAGCTCTTTGCGGCAGAATGCACCATGTGTCAGGGCTCCTACGAGTCGTCTGAATGCATCTTGCCGAAAGACGGCCCAACGAGGATGTTGGAGCCCCTTGCGCGGGGTCTCTTGAGTCAAACCCACGCCCTCGGGGATGCTTACGGCGTCGAGTACGGGGCTGGCGTGACCTATTTGATTCCGGTGCTCGTTACGAACGCAGCCCTCTCGGTCTGCGAGTACGACCCCGAGACCTTGGACCTCCAGAAGGGTGTCCTGGGGCAGGCTCGCTTCGTACCGGTCGATTTCCTACGCTTCCGAAAGGCCATGGTATCAGATCGCAGCAATGACTACGATCGAGATGACATGCCATTGAACGAGTGGGCGGCTGATCGCCACAGGACGGTCTTCATCGTAACGCCGGCGGGGCTGAGGACATTCTTGTCGGGTTTCCGTGTGTTCGAGGTGGCGGATGGCAACGACGTTCCCCCCGATTTTCTGAATCCGCCTCACCCCTGTTGAGGCCGCCCCGGAAAGGCGCTGGCTAACACGGGTTTGATGTTGACGGGGCCTGAACCGGGTGGGGCGGCCCACGACGGTCTGACTTCGATGGGCCGCCCCAGCCCAGGCCCCGCAACTGAAACACAGGCCGTTAGGCCTCAAGACGGGTAGCCGACATGAATGAACTGGTCGCGGCCGTTGTCGGAGCTGTGGTAGGGGTCTTGGGGGCGCAGGTTATCGCGTTCAGGGGCCTGCAGCGCGAGCGTGCCAGTGCCCTGCTCGATGCGCAACAAGAGAGGCGGATGCAGCGGGGCGCCCTCGCGTCAGGGCTCCTCATTGAACTCCAGGCACTAGAACACATTCTTCGTCGGTTTCGGAGGCGCCTGACCCCAGCCACCTGGCAGGGAAAGGCCCCAGTAACGCTGTTTCCAGCCCTATTACCCCAGATCGGTGCAGTGACGCCAGCGGCGGCCGACAAGCTACTCCTGTTCTACGGCCTCGTCCGAGACGTGTACTTCTGCCTCGACCGTGCCCACGAATTGGGAGCAGACTCTGAAGAGTGGACGCATCTCAACTATCTGATACGACTAAAGGCGACATTTGCGCTGCAAGCGATGCAGGATGCTGCGTCCGCCCTTCGGGCGGAGGGCGGACAGATGCCTGAGCCGAAACATGTTGCGATTGTGCGGTACCCGGATCTGCCAGCTCTCCCGGACAAGTACTTTCCAACGACCTACTCCGATGCGGAAGAGGAGGCTTACTGAATTGCGCTTTGAGGCCTAACAAGCGTTTGCTGCGGGCGGGGCTATCCGGCCCATCGTACGGGCCGTAGCTTCCCAGTTCTGGCGGGTTCCTACCTGGCCCCGCCGCAGAACCGCAGGCCGTTCGGCTGGCAGTCACGCCCCCTGCAAGGACCACGCATGAATGCCTCGACGGACCCGACACGCGAGTTCCTTCGCCATGCCATCGCCACGTTGGCATACCGCGGCGGCAAGGTCCTGCGCGACGCGCCGGAACACTACCCATCGTTTCGCGCGGGCGAGACGACCCGCACGCCCCTGCAGATCCTGGCGCATCTCGGCGACCTGCTCGATTGGGCCCTCTCACAGGCAACGGGCAACGAGCGGTGGCACGACGCGACACCGTTGCCGTGGGCACAGGAAGTCGAGCGGTTCTATCGCGCATTGAGCGCCCTCGACAGCTGCCTGGCCTCCGATGTGCCCCTGGGTCGCCCCTGCGAACAGATCTTCCAGGGACCGGTCGCCGACGCGCTGGCGCATGTCGGCCAACTGGCGATGCTGCGTCGCCTGGCGGGTCAGCCCGTTCGCGGCGAGAACTATGCCGTCGCCGCCATCACGATTGGCCAGGTCGGCCCACAGCAATCCTCGAAACGCATGGAATTCGACCGCGAGAACGCAACCGGGCGCATGCTTCTGACGGGCTGATCTTCGGCCGTCCCGCGGCATGACCCGGGAATGCAGCGGTCGCATTCCGGGCCAGTCCAGGGCACATTGGACAATGTGTGAGTGCTGCTCGCTAGCGATTCCCATTCGTTGGGCACCCTCCCGCGGTCGGCGCGTTGCCTGAGTGCGACCGGGACGGGGGGGCTGCCCGGGATGTCCCCGACCCAGGGAGCGTCACCTGACGATGCATCGCTTCCAGACGACCCTCGTGGCAGGCGGCAAGCGACCCTACCGCTCCTGGACATTCATTGTTGTCCCGCCTGCCGTGGCGAAGGCGTGGGGGCCCGGTCCGATGGCAGTCCGCGGAACCGTCTCCGGCCACGCCTTCCGTGGAACGGCATCCAGAGGTGAGGGCAGGTTGCGGGTTCCGCTCCCTCGCTCCTTTCGCGAGCCGGCTGGGCTCGAACGCGGCGATGCTGTCGAGGTGGCCCTGGAGCTCGACCCAGTGCCACGGCCGCTGCAGGTACCGGAGGAGCTCGAGGCGGTGTTCAAGGACGACCCCGAGGCGGCGGTGCTGTACGGCAAGCTGCCACCGTCGCACCAGCGCGCCTGGGCGACCTTCATTGCGGACGCCAAGCGTGCCGAGACGCGGCGGCGACGCGCCGGGAAGGCCCCGGCCGGCATTCGAGCCCGGGCCTTCCCCCGGTAGGAGACGGGCTGCCCGGGGTTCGCAGCCGTCCGATGCGCCGGTGACCGACGGGAGGGAAGCTGCGATGACCAGCGAGCACGTCCACCGAACATCGTGGCACATCATCCTCGGCCTGTCCCTGTTCACGCTGCTCTTGGCCAGCGGAGCCACTGCGCTCGCCCTTCTCGGAAAGTTCACGCCCTCCCCGGACGGTGACGAAGGGGCGGCGGCCCATCTGTTCCAGCTGAGCGTCGTCCTCCTCGTCCCGACCGGCCTGGCGTTCCTTGGCACCACGGATCGGCATCGGCCATGGCAGGTGGCCAGGCGGCCTGCCTTTCCAGCGGTCCACCACCTGACGGGCCGGTGAGCGGCGGGCAGCTCGAGGGGTTGCCGCGACCCCCCGAGTCCCGGGCGGCCGAGCAGCAGCGACGCAGCACGTTACCCGGCACCCCGACAGAGGTCAGATGCCAGATGGCCAGGTGGGCGGGCCACCGGCCCAACCGATTGCGCGGAGGATGCGGGGTGTCGCATTGACGGTGACCGCTGCACTCCTGCTCATCCTGGTCGCCCTGGTCGGCCTCCTGCTCTTCGTGAGCCGGGGAACCCCGCAGCCGTTCGTCGACTCCACCGGCCGCCCGGTGGCCGGGAGCATCTCGGAGAAGATCAAGGTCCCGATCAACGGTGTTCAGCAAGGGATGTTCATCAAGGGTAGGAATGTGACGAACCCGGTCTTGCTCTACCTGCACGGTGGCATGCCGGACTACTTCCTCAGCACGCGCTACCCCACAGGGCTCGACGAGGACTTTACCGTGGTCTGGTGGGAACAGCGCGGGTCGGGGCTTTCCTACACCGTCGAGGTGCCACCGGAGTCGGTGAACCCGGAGCAACTCATCTCCGACATCCTGGCGCTCACCGAGTACCTCCGCAATCGCTTCGGCCAGGAGAAGATCTATCTGATGGGCCATTCGGGGGGCACCTTCATCGGCATCCAGGCTGCCGCCCGGGCCCCGGAGTTGTTCCATGCCTACATCGGGGTGGCCCAGATGTCGCACCAGCTCGCGTCCGAGCAGCTGGCGCACGGCTACATGCTGCAGCGCTTCCGGGACGAAGGCAACACCAGGATGGCGCGGCGACTGGCAGCCGCCCCCGTGGGGAATGCGATCCCCCTTCCCGATGGCTACATGAAGGTGCGGGACGTGGCGATGCACGAGCTGGGGATCGGCACCACCCATGACATGCGCTCCATCGTCACGGGACTGCTGCTGCGGTCCCTGCTGCACCGCGAATACACGCTGCCCGAGAAGATCGGCATGTGGCGCGGCAAGCTCTTCTCCGGGCGCCGCCTGTGGAATGCGCAGTTGGCCACCGACCTGACCCGGCAGGTGACTCGCCTCGAGGTCCCGGTCTACTTCCTGCATGGCGTGCACGACTACACCGTATCCTACCCCCTGGCGAGGTCCTATCATGAGAGGCTGGAGGCGCCAGCGAAGGGGTTCTACACCTTTCACGGGTCTGCCCACAGCCCCTTGTTCGAGGAGCCGGACAGGATGCGTGAGGTACTGCGGACCGACGTGCTGACGGGATCCACGCGCCTTGCCGACCCGGAATAGCGGGTCGGAAAGAGTTCGCCCTCGACCGACGTCGCGGCACGACCAGGGGCGCTGACCCTCCGGGGACCACGGCCTTGTCTGTGTGTCAGCGGCGCACGCCGTCGCGCGACAGACCCACGCCAATGCGAAGGAGAGTGATGAAGGCGATCGTCCAGGACAGGTTTGGCCCAGCCGACGTGCTCGAGCTTGCCGACATTGACGTGCCTGTCCCCGGCGAGGATGACGTGCTCATCCGCGTGCGCGCGGCCGGCCTCCATGTCGGCGACTGGCACGTGATGACGGGGCTGCCGTACCTGATCCGTGCCGTGGGCTTTGGACTCCGCGCACCGAAGGTGCGCGTGCGCGGGACGGATGTCGCCGGCACGGTCGAGGCGGTCGGCAGCCAGGTGACAGCATTCCGCCTGGGCGACGCCGTCTTCGGCACCTGCGAGGGCGCCTTTGCCGAATACGCCTGCGCCCCCGCAAGCAAGCTGGTGCTCAAGCCGGCGCACTTGAGCTTCGAGGAGGCCGCCGTCGTCCCCACATCAGCGTTCGCCGCCCTCCAGGCGCTGCGCGACCGCGGCGAGGTGCAGCCGGGGCAGCAGGTGCTGATCGTCGGTGCCAGCGGCGACGTGGGGAGCTTCGCGGTGCAGATCGCCAAGTCCCTGGGTGCGGCAGTGACGGGGGTGTGCAGCACCTCCAAGGTGGACTGGGTCCGTTCCCTGGGTGCCGATCACATCATCGACTAC
>CAYVVX010000339.1:0-3986 GCA_964455315.1 uncultured Planctomycetales bacterium
GAATACGATCTCGATGCCCAGGTCGCGCTGCCTGGCGACATTCTGAAGCGCGTCGAGGAGGAGCTTCTCCAGCTCGCCGCGCTCGGCACCCATCAGCTTGGAGATCTCGGTGCCGGCGCAGTAGCGGCTGACCTCGCGCTCGGCGAGCGACCTCAGCACCCGCTCCGGCTCGGTGTAGTTATTCAGCCACTTCCACGGATCGGTAATACGGTACTGCAAGGTGACTGCCACGCGCAGCAGGCTGACCGGCACGGCCACGCCGGCCTTGCCGACGCCGCGCTGCGGCTGGGTGGCGGGCCCTTCGGTCGACCCCGCCGGAGCGCTGGCGGCGCCATCCTCATCAGGCTGCTGCCTGATGTAGGCGGCCAGCCGGGGCGTGCCCACCAGCACCATCAGGTGCGGGTCGGACTCATGCTTGTTGGTCCAGAGGATCAGCTCCTCTTTCCGCGCCGTCCCCGGGTCGAGCTGATCCCGGTCACCGATCTTGAGTTCGTGAATCTTCTCCACCTCGACGGGATAGACCCGCTCGATCGGCCAGGGCAGTTTCACGGTCAGCCCCGGCGACAGCATCACCGGTTCGCCCGGGGCCTTCAGATCGGGCTTGCCGAAGCGGGTCAGGACGGCCACCTGATCGGCCTCGATGAACACCAGGGCGGTGATCAGCAGCAGGGTCAGCACGCCGAAGCCCAGCAGGGGCACCAGCGAACGCTGCAACAGCTTGTAGAACCAGGTGGAGGAGACCTCGAAACCGAACTGGTAGTTGATGGCCTCGGCGATGGAACGGGCGATGCCGCCCGGCTCGCTGAACAGCCCCAGCAGGCGGCTGTCGAAGGCCGGGCGGGCCTCCTCGCCTTCGATCCGCGGGCGGTAGAAGTCGAGGACGAAGTTGAGCACCACCTCGCCGGCCAGCACCACCATCAGGATGCGCAGGAAGTAGGACAGCAGCCGCTCGGGCACCGGGGTCTGGAAGAGCATCAGGGCCCCGAACGCCAGCGCCGCCAGGCCCGACGCCAGGGCGGTGCCCATCAACCAACTGGCCCCGCTGCGCAGGATCTGCCACTCGGGAAGCCGGGCCATGCCGGCCGCATAACGCGAGAACAGGAAGGAGATCAGGGCGATCGCGATGGTGAACGCCGTGACGATGCCGGTGTGTTCGATGCTTGGCCAGAACCGGTCGCCCGGCCCTTCGATCAGCGGGGCACCGAGTGGCCACGGCCAGAGGATGAGGCCGCGCACCGTGAGCTTGGCAACAATCCCCACGGTGAACACGGGGAGCAGCCAGCGGTCCATCCACTTCAGACGGTTTTTCGCCAGCAAGAGCTGCTCGTCACCGACGTCAAAGATGGCCCCGGCCCCGGAGCCCTGTTCCCGGCGCAGCTCCTCGGTCTCGAAGGCCTCGTCGCGGACCCGAACCTTCTGGTGGATGATGATCAGCAGGGCAAACCAGACAATGGTAGCCACCGCGGCCAGCGTGGTGGCCCCGTACAGCGAGGTCGCACCGCTGCCCAGGTAAAGCAGGTAGAGTCCGAGGGCGAGAATGAGGGAGAGGATACACCCGAAAAGGGCGACTTTCCGGGCTCGACGTTCAGGCTGATGCTCGGTCATAGCGGCTGGTTCTCTCACGGCGCCGGCCGGTTCCGGTGGCGCCAGCCGGGACGAACGTTCCAGTCAATCAGCGGGCTCCCGTGAGCCGATTCCGCATCCCTGACGCCCACTCCACTGGCGGACTGAGCGGGGTACTCTACAATAAGGCAACAGTCCTGCCAAGCCGGTCCCGAAGGAGCGGCCAGCGTGCGGTCGGCGAGCGTTCGCCCGGGCCGCCGGACGGGTGAACTTCACCACGGAAACAAGCGTAACTTCCATCATGCAAAAACTTTGGGGCATTATAGCCAACAGCTTTACCGAGACCATCCGCCAGCCCATCTACGGCTGGCTGCTGCTGGGTACCATCCTGGTCCTGGCCATCAACCCGGCGCTGAGCATGTACACCCTGGACATCACCGACGGTGAGGCCCCCCTGATCAGCGGGGACAACAAGATGCTCAAGGACCTGAGCCTTTCTACGCTGCTGATGTCCGGTTTGTTTCTGGCCGCGTTCAGCGCCGCGGGGATTATTTCCCGCGAGATCGAGAATAAGACCGTCCTGACCGTGGTGAGCAAGCCGGTCAGCCGACCGCTGTTCCTGCTCGGGAAGTTCCTGGGGCTGGCCGGGGCCCTGGGGGTGGCGTATTATCTGTGCACGCTGGTCTTTCTGCTGACCATGCGGCACCAGGTGCTGGAGCGAGCCTCCGATCACTTCGACCTGCCGGTGATCCTGTTCGGGGTCGGGGCCATCCTGCTGTCGGTGACACTGGCCGCGCTGGGGAACTATCTTTACGACACGGAATTCTCCTCCACGGTGGTCGGTCTGGGGACGGCGTTCCTGACCCTCGCCTTCCTGCTGGTCGCCCTGATCAGCCCCCAGTGGAAGATCCAGTCCTTCGGCAAGGACTTCATGGACGGGCAGCTCATCGGGGCGGCGGTGCTGGTGTTCGGCATGGTCATGATCCTGACCGCGGTGGCGGTGGCGGTGTCCACCCGCCTGGGACAGGTGATGACCCTGTTCGTGTGCCTGGTGGTGCTGATGATCGGGCTGGTCTCGGATGCGATGTTCGGGCAGTACCGGGACAGCAACGTGTGGGCGAAGATGGCCTACGCGGTCTCGCCGAACCTGGCGTTCCTGTGGGTGACCGATGCTCTGACCCAGGAAAACTTCATCAACTTCACGTACGTGGCGACGGCGATGCTCTACGCCGGGTTGACGGTGATCGCGTATCTGTTCATCGGCATGGCGTTGTTCCAGAAGCGCGAAGTGGGGTGAGCAGCATGGCTGTCAGCCGTCAGCTTTCAGCGATCCGCACTGTTGAATGACCGGGATGTCTGGTCGCGGATGGTCCCTGTTGCCGAGTAATCTTCATGTCCACTCCCGCCGATCCGCACGCCCAGGCCCGACAGCGCATGATCGAGAAGCAGATCCGCGCCCGCGGGATCCGTGACGAGCGCATCCTCGACGCCCTGCGGCAGGTGCCCCGCGAGCGGTTCTGCCTGCCGGAGGATCAGGCCGCGGCGTTCGATGACCGGGCCATGGCCATCGGCTGCGGGCAGACCATCTCCCAGCCGTTCATTGTCGCGGCCATGACCGCCGCGCTGCAGCTCCGTCCGGAGCACCGCGTTCTCGAGATCGGCACCGGCTCAGGCTACCAGACCGCGGTGCTGGCGAAGCTCTGCACGCGGGTCTACACCATCGAACGGATGGAAGCGCTGTCCGCCACGGCCGCTGAACTGCTGGCGTCGCTGGGGCTGGAGAACATCCGCTACCGCGTCGGCGACGGCACGCTCGGCTGGCCGGAGGAGGGGCCGTTCGACCGCATCATGGTGACCGCGGGCGCCCCGGAGATCCCCGGGGCACTGGTGAGCCAGCTCAAGGAAGACGGACGGATGGTGATCCCGGTGGGCGCGAGCGACGAGCAGACGCTGACCGTCCTGGACCGCCGCGGCGGGCGGCTGCACGAGATTCCGCAGTTCGCGTGCCGGTTTGTGAAGCTGATCGGGGAGGAGGGGTGGCGGGAGTGAGCGGCGCGAGTTCAGGAGACCCCATGACCACATCGCAAGATCGTGACGCGGTCCTGCGCAGAATCATCGCCTGCCTGTTCCTGCTGCTCAGTCTGACCCTCACGTCCTATGGGGCCTACACCTCTCTACGGAAGATCCCGGCGCACGAGGGGATGTTTCGCGACTTCGGCATGAGCTTACCCACACTGACGATGTTTCTGGTGCAGAATGGATGGATACCGCTTGGCGTCTGCACCCTGGGAGTGGCGGTTTCGGCGCTGGCCGTGTTGAGCACCCGGCTCTGGGTGCTCGCGTTGGCGGGGCTCGCGTGCCTCGTGTCGACGGGGGTGCTGCTGCTGACCGTTGGCGGTGACCTCGCGATGTTGTTGTTCGGC
>CAYVVX010000339.1:3996-6263 GCA_964455315.1 uncultured Planctomycetales bacterium
CTGAGCGATCGTGCATCAGGCTGGACCCGCCACTTGCGAGACCACGCAGGCATGCTTGCCGGACGCCTGGGGGGCGATGTGGCGGCGGTGCAGGAGGCGGATGGTGGTGCCGGGGCCCATGCGGGCGGCGAGCTGGTCGCGCAGCGTGCGTTCCTGCGGCGGGCCGAAGGCCGCGGTGGTGACCAGCTCCACCTCGAGCAGGTCGATGGCGGGCTGGGTGATACGGTACTGGCGGACGCCGTCGGTCTCGCGGATGGCGTAGAGCAGGGCCAGGGCATGCATCCACCGCAAGCCGTCGGGCGAGCGACAGACGATGGTGTCGGTCACCCGGCCGTGCACTTCCAGGAGGGTTGGAGAGGTGTCGCCGCACGGGCAGGGGCCTGCCCCGGCCGGCACCGCCCGGGCGAGGTCGCCCGGCTGGTAGCGCAGCAGCGGCATGGCGAACGCCTCCAGCGGCGTGACCGTCACCTCGCCGATTTCGCCCGGCGCGACCGGCTCCCCCCGCCCGTCGAGCAACTCCACGATCACGTTTTCGTGCGGAATGTGCAGCCTTCCCGCGGGACACGCGCAGGCCAGCAGCCCCGCGTCTCGGCAGCCGTACTCGATCACCGCCGGGGCACCGAAGGCATCCTCGATCGCGGCCCGATCCGGCTCCAGCAGCACCTCGCCGGTGACAAACACCGCCTTGAGCCGCGGCGAGCCCAGCCCGCCGGAGCGCTGCCCTCCATCCGCCGCATGGCGAGCCAGCAACGCCAGGCTGCTCGCGTAGCCGTACAGACACACGGGCCGGACGCGGTGGATCAGTTCCACGTAATGCGCCATGGCCGTGTCGGTCATATCGAACGCGCTGAGCATGCGCTGATTGAGCAGCCGGTCGCGGAATCTGCGCAACCGGTCGTTGCGCCGCAGCTCGACGGGGGCGCCCCACAGCAGCACCTCGACATCGCCGGGCCGCACCCCCCACCAGCCCCGGGCCCGCCAGCGCACCGCCCAGTCGGCCGCCTGGCGGGCGCGGTCGGTGAAGAACTTCAGCGGCTCGCCGCTGGAACCGCCGGTGGCGCAGGGGATCACGCCGTGCGGACAGCCTCGCCAGGTGAGGTCGGGCATGTGCTCGCGAATCTGGTCGCGGCTCATGGCCGGCAGCGAAGCCAGGTCGGCCGCGGTGAGCGCGGGATCGTCCACGTCAAGGCCGGCCGCTGTCAGGCGCTCGGCGTGATATGGGCAATGCTCCGCGGCGAGCTTCAGCAGGCGGCGAAGTTTGGCGGCCTGGAGCGCTTGCCGCGCCTCCGAACCGGTCCGTTGAAGGCGTTCGAGCTCGCGCCAACGGCGCATGGTATCGCGGCCAAGCAGCCGCTCGGTCAGCGGCCAGAAGAGTTGTCCGGCGAGCAGGCGGTTCATCGCGGCACCTCCGCGGCAAACGCCGGAGGTGATGGCCGCTGCGCGGCCGGCGGTGTACAGGGGCGACACGCCGCGGCGGCGCGGGCGGCGAGTACGCGCTGAAAGACCGCGTGGACTTCGCGCGCCGCCTGGTCCCAGGATCGTGCGGAGCCGCGGGCGGCGATCGCGGTGCGATTGAACGGCGTGCTGAGCCCCTCGACCAACGCTTCCACCAGCGCGGCGGGATGGTTTTCGGGCACGATGCGACCGAGACCGGGCGCGCAGATGAGTTCCCGGTTTCCGCCGACATCGAGGGCGACCACCGGCGTACCAGCGGCCAGGGCCTCGGCGATGGCGTTGCTCCAGCCTTCGCTGCGCGAGGTGTTCACAACCAGGTCGGCCGCGTTCATGAGCAGGTTGACACGGTCCGGTGGGACGGTGCCGAGCTGTTCGATGGCCTCGGTGCCGGAGGAACTCCGGCTGTCGGCATTGATGGCGGCGATGCGGCGCTGCAGGCGGCGCTGGAAGCGACGCTCGCCGCGGGCGCTGCCGACCAGCATCAGGCGGACATCGCCGAGGCGCCGCCGCAACGCGGGCATGGCTTCAACGATGCGATCGAAACCCTTGACCCGCTGGAAATGGCCCACGGACAGAAGGTAACGTCGATCGGGAAGCCAGCCGAGCCGCCGGCGAGCCTGGACGCGATCGATCACACCAAAGGCGCCGGCATCAATACCGTTGGGAATCACGTCAACGTGAAGATCGCTTCCGCCGACACGGTGAACCCACGTTTCCAGGCTGCGGCTGACGGCGATGCGGGCATCGACGCCGCGCAGCATGCGGGCGATCTGCCTGCTGCGGACGGTCTTGCGGGAGAGTGAAACAATCTT
>CAYVVX010000340.1:0-6262 GCA_964455315.1 uncultured Planctomycetales bacterium
TCGGCGGGCTGCCGATCATGAGCCACCAGACCTTCCTGGCGGCGTATGCGTTGTCCGGCGACCGCAAGTTCCTGCGGCCGGTGCAGCGGATGATGGATCTGTCCACCTACGGGCCCTACAAGCACACCGGCGCCCAGCCGCCCGATCCCAAGGGCTTCCTGGATATGATCGTTGGGCATTCCGCATGTCAGGTCACGGCGCTGTATCGCTTTCTGACCGGCGAACGGGTCTACGACGAGTACACCCGCCGCTTCGGAACCGGCCCGCAGGTGTACCAGATCAACCAGGATCTCGACGCCTACATCAGCCGGATCGAAAAGGCGGCGAAGAGCCTGCGGCACAACCTGTGGTATTACACCACCGAGGTGGAGTCCACCGACCGGCTGCATCTGCCGGCGGTACCGGAGGTGTGGGGTGCCTACACCGGCGCGGTCACCACCACCGTGGATGCCGAGTGGCCGACGATGGGCGTCACCTGGGAGACGCCGGACGCCAACTTCGCGGCGCTGGTCACGGAGAACGTGCCCACGCGGCTGCGGGTGAAGCTGTACAGCTTCTGGGACAAGCCGGTGGAGATCGGCGCGAAGTTCTGGCAGCTCCTGCCCGGGGAGTACCTCATCGTGCAGGGTAAGGAGGAGCCCGGGGAGCAGAGCTTTCAGAAGCGGTACGCCTGGTCCGAGCCGCAGCGGGTCACCATCACGCACCAGGGGCAGCGCGTTCCGCTGAGGTTGCCGCCGCGAACCGAGTGGGTGGTGGACGTGCGCCTGGACAGGGAATTGTCAGCGCCGACCGAGGCTCCGGACCTGGCCATCACCACCAGTGACACCCGGTTCGAGCAGAACCGGCTGACCGTCCGCGTGCATAACCTGGGCAGTACGCTGGCCAGCGGGATCAAGGTCGCCCTGCGGGCGGGAGGCGACACGGGCACGAACCGCCCTGTCGTCCAGACCATCGCCCACCTCGGGCCACCCAACGACTTCAAGCCGGCGGTGGCCGAGGTATCGTTCGATCTCCCGGCCGGCCGAACGACCTCGGGCTGGCGGGTGAGCGTCGATCCGGACAACGAGCTGTTCGAACTGAACGAGCAAAACAACGAAATCACGCTCACCCGGTAGTGGTGAAGCGGGTCTATTGCCCCGTTCCGGGCAGTCATGGAGCCCGGGCGATCCGCTGGGATGCCCGGCGGAGGCTATACTCTGGGAGCGGTCCTGCCGCGGAACGTGCCCACCGGGGCAGCGTCCGGGAACTGAGGAGATGAGCGGATGATGACCGTTCGTTCGGGCGTTCTGGTCCCGATGATGGCGTCGCTCCTGGCGCATGCCCCGGCCGTGGTACGCGCCAAGGAGACGCAGGTGGTCACGGTGCGCTACGCGGTCGGCCCGGAGAAGCCGCTCCCGCCGGGACTGAACGCCGTCGCGGTGATCGATGCCGGGGTGGAGACGCGCGGTACGCAGGAGCAGCAGCGTGAACGCAAGTGGTCGCAGATCGCCGCGGACATGATCGAGGCCATGGTCCAGACCGGGGCCGCCGAATTCAGCGCCCCGCTGCGGGTGGTGGACCGACGGAACACCAGGCACATTCTCCAGGAGCAGGATCTACGGCTGGCCGGGCTGGTCGAAGGCCCGGCGGCGATGCAGGCGGGCAAACTGCTGGCCGTCCAGGGGCTGATCACCAGCGACATCACCATTCGCATCGACGAAGTCCGCGACACCAGATCGACGCTCGACTGGGCGGCGATCCTGGGCAACGTGGCCGGCGGCCTGGGGGGGCAGCTTCAGCCCGGTGCGCTGGTTCAGCCGCGTCCGGGCGTCGTGGTCCAGCCCCAGCCATTGCCGGCCCGCCCTCGCTATGTTGTCCGCCGCGATCCGCAGACATCGAAACGGTCCCGCTATTACTATCGCTCGGAGCGCGCGCCACGGGGCGTCCCGGTCGATCCGCGCTACGCTCCACCTCCGGTGGTATTGCCGCAGCCCGTGCCGGTACCTGTGCCGGTTCAGCCGATCGGTCAACCACTGCTGACCCGCGAAGTGGAGGAAATCAGCCGGCACATCACCATCCAATGCACGTTCGCCCTGATCGACGCGGTGACCGGGGAATCCATCCTGCGCTACGCCCCGCCGCCGATCCAGAAGCAGGACGGCTCGTCGCCGGACTTCTTTTTCGGCGGCATGGTGCGCGAGGTTCAGCTCGACCCGGTGGACCACTTCATCGGGGAACTCGTCGAGCAGGAGACCCGCCGCTTCGTCAGCATGATGGTCCCGGTCGAAGTCGAGTACACTTACGAACTCATCGGGCGGCACACCGCCGGCGAGAAGGCCGTCCGTGCACTGCGGGCCGATGACTACATCGAGGCCGTCGCCCTGTTCGAGGCCAATCTCCGCAAGGAGCCCGACGAACACGAGAGCGCCTTCGCCCTCGGCGTGGTGCATGAGTTGATGCGCGAGCCGGGACGAGCGCTGGACTGGTATCGCCGGGCGGCGGCGATGGACGACGTTGATGATGACGAACTGCAGGTCTACCTTGCGGCGAAGGACCGGCTGGCCGGGCATCTGCTTCGCATACTGAAACCTGGCGCACCCGCTCCACTGGCGGCACCGGCCGCGACGGCAGGCGCGGCATCCAAACCGGCCGAGAACGGTACGCCGGGCGGCCGCGATCCGGTGCGGTTCGGTTTTCGCGATTGACGCGGTCGCGAGCATCGTGGTCATGCGGGCCGCATGGACAAAAGCGAACTCCGCCATCGCCGGCAGGGCAGTAGTACAGTTCCTGAATCGTTGTTGATGCCCGGAAGGAACCTCTGTTGAACCAGCCAGACTCCTGCACCATCGGCGTGGACCTGGGCGGTCAGTCGCTGCGACTGGCGGTGGTCGACGATCGCGGCGCGATCCAGCTGCGGGCGTCGTCGCCGATCCAGCGCGACTGGCCGGCGCAACGACTGACCGATCACATTGTCGAGCAGATCAACGGCTTCCTGGCCCTGACCCGCGACGTCGGCTGGTCACCGGCGACCATCGGCCTGGGCATGCCCGGCTACCTCGACGCGGCGCGAAGCAAGCTGCTGTATATCACCAACCTGCCGGCGCTGAACGGCACCGCCTTTGTGAGCGAGGTCAAACAGCGCGTGGCGTTGCCGATGTCGTTCGACGCGGATTCCAACGCCGCAGCGATGGCCGAGTATCGATTCGGCGCGGGCGTGGGCGTCGATCGACTCATCGTGGCGGCCATCGGCACCGGCATCGGAGCCGGCGTGGTCATCGAGGGGCGGGTTCTGCGGATCTTCAATCACATCGCCGGGAGCCTGGGGCATGTGATCGTGAACGCCCGCGGGCCGCGCTGTCCGTGCGGGGCCCGCGGCTGCGTGGAGGCGCTGGCTTCCGGGCGGGCCATCGAGGCGGCGGCGGAGCAGGCCGCGACGCTCCATCCGAAGTCGAAGCTGGCCGAGCTGCGCTCGAGATTCGGACCGTTGACGGGCGTTCAGATCACCGAAGCTCTCGACGCGGGGGACGCCGCCGCGGGAGGAGTGGTCCGCGAATCGGGCTGGTGGCTGGGGGCGGGCATCGCCTCGTGGGCGGCGATCTACGGACCGCATAAGGTTCTAATTGGAGGTGGCATGGCGGCACTGGGTGAGCCGCTGTTCAATGCCGTCCGAACCGGGCTCGCCGAGGTCGGGCAACCGCATCTGGTCGAATCCATCATCGTGGACCGCGCGTCCCTGGGGCCCGACGCGGGGTTGATCGGCGCGGCGGCGCTGGCCCAGGCACCATAGCCGCTGGTCACACCTCCATGCCCCGCTGGCGCATCGCGGCCACGATCAGTTCCACCATGGCCTCAGGTCCGAACGTCACCCCGTTGATGACCAGATCGTAACGGCTCACGTCATCGGGGTCGGCGCGGAAGTGATGCCGCACGAAATCGGCCCGCTCCCGCTCCAGTTGCTCAAGCTTGCGCTGGGCCTGGCGCGGACGCAGATCATGGCTTTCCATGTAGTTGCGCAGGCAGCACTGCGGCGACAGCGCGAGCCGGACCCGAAGTCCGCAATCCCTGGGCAGGATCAGGTCACAGGCCCGGCCCAGAAAGACTCCCGGCCCCCGGCGGCTCAGGCACAGCACCGTCTCGGTCAGCCGGCGGAAATAGTCGTTGAGATGCATCCCGCCTTCCACCAGCGAGCGGCAGGCCTCCTCCACCCAGCTCAGATCGCGCTCATCGAGGGTGCGATACATGCTCTCCCTCAGACGATCGTCGCCGGCCATCTCGTAGAGCAGTTCACGATCGAAGACCTGCCAGCCCAGCCGCTCGCCCAGCGCAGCGGCCAACTCCCCCCCTCCCGCGGCCACCGGACGCGAGATCGTTACGAAGGGGTGGACCGGGGTGGGATCCTTGACGGAAGCGTTGAAGCGCTGGGCAAGGCCGATCTCCCAGTTGCGGGCCCGCCGTTCGGCGAGCCGGGCTGGGTTGGGATTGGATTCCTGGCGAGGAGTGGTCATACATCACCTCCGGAAGAGCGGGGACTGATACCCGGCAGCGGTCGGAGACACGGCACCGTCGGCAGCGGGTGGAGCATTCGATCTCCTGACCGGCATTTCGGCGGATCAGACGCCACCGGGGCGGGTCGCAAAGAAAGGAACCACTGCAACGCAAGCGGGATCGCCCGCGCTGCAAAGGCTCTGTCTATGTACAAGTATAGGTCCGATTTCCGGTGCCGGGCATCCAAGCGGTCATGATCTTCAGCCGATGTTCCCGGATGCCGATGTAGACCTGGTGAGCGCCGGCACGCCCGGGCGACCGGGAGGCGGTGAAGAAATCGGCCGGAATGGCCGGGGCGCCGCCATCCACCCCTTGACCCGCAAGTCACGAAAATGTATGAACTTGAATAGGTTTCCAGCGAGCTTAGCCCCTTCTCACGCGGAGATCCGTTCATGACCGCCCCCAGCGACCGAACCGCCTGGCTCAAAGGCCCCAACTCCTCCTGCAACAGCTTTCAGCCGTATCCTGAACGAGCCTTCCAGATGATCCTGCTGGGCGCGCCGGGGGTGGGCAAGGGCACCCAGGCGGAGTTGCTCTGCCAGCGGTTCACCTGCTGCCACCTGTCGACCGGCGACATTTTCCGGGCGGCCAAGTGTGCCGAGGGAGAGCTCTCGCCAGCGATGGAGGAGGCCATGGGGCACATGCGCCGCGGCGAACTGGTCCCCGACGACACGGTCATCGACCTGGTTCGAGAACGGATCCAATGTCTCAATTGTGACCACGGCTTTCTGCTGGACGGGTTTCCGCGCACGCTGCATCAGGCCGAGGCCCTCAACCAGATCCTGGAGAAGGTCGGCGTGGCCCTGGATGCGGTGCTTGACTACGAGCTTCCGGTTGAAGAGGTGCTCGGCCGACTCGGCGGTCGGCGGACCTGCCGCAACTGCAAGACCACCTTTCATATCAGGAACAATCCGCCCGCGAAGGAAGGCGTCTGCGACAAGTGCGGCGGCGAGCTCTACCAGCGCGATGACGACCGGGACGAGTCGATCCGTGTCCGCATTCAAGCTTACGAAGAGAGCACCGCACCGCTGAAGGCGTACTACGAGGAGCGCGGGCTGCTGGTGGTCGTTTCCGCCCAGGGCGCGCCTCAGCAGGTCTTCGAACGCACGCTCGGCGCGCTCCGCGACCGACAGTTGATCAACTGACGCCCGGGCGGCTACCCTGACCGCATGCCCGAGCGTCCTCCGACCATGCAGCGCATTCGCGACCGGGTCGTGGCGCTGTTCAAGCGTCGCAACATCCAACCCCTGATGCTGGTGTCCCTTCTGATCGTCGTCCTGGCGACCTGGGGCTTTTCTGAACTGGCTGAAGAGGTCTTCGAAGGCGAGACCCAGAGCTTCGACGAATGGATGATCCGCACCCTGCGCGATCCGGCCGATTCGGCGAAACCGCGCGGGCCGTCCTGGATGGCCGAGGTCGGCCGCGACCTGACCGCCCTGGGCGGCGTGACCGTGCTGACCCTGGTGACGCTGGCGGTGCTGGGCTACCTGCTGCTGACCCGCAATCATCGCACCATGATCTTCGTGCTCATCGCCACCGTGGGGGGAACGGCATTGACCTACGGCATGAAGTCCGCGTTCGACCAGCCACAGGGCAGCGCCAACTTCGACCGCATGGCGCCGCGCACACCCGGCGAGTACCTGTTCATCTCCGAGGTATTCCACAAGACCTTCCTGGCCCTCGACGAGGAAGGCACGGAAGCCGCCGCCGCCACCGCCGTGATCATGTCGCGCGCAAT
>CAYVVX010000341.1:0-2246 GCA_964455315.1 uncultured Planctomycetales bacterium
ACGCTGTCGTCGCCATAGGCTCTCACTCACAACAGGGATCCGCGGGCGCCCCCGCAGAGGGGCACGCCGACGGGGTCCATTTCCTGATCGCTACTGCTGCGCCACCTGCTGCTCGGTACGGAACGGCATGCCCAGCAGCCGCAGCAGTTCGCGGCTTTCGCGGTCATTGCTCGCCGTGGTCACCACGGTGATGTTCATGCCCTGGGCGGCTTCGATCGCCGCGGAGTCGATCTCCGGGAAGATCGACTGCTCGGTCACGCCCATCGAGTAGTTGCCCCGCCCGTCGAAACTCCGCGGGTTCAAACCCCGGAAGTCACGCATACGCGGGATGGCCACGTGGATGAGCCGGTCCATGAACTCGTACATCCGCCCGCCGCGCAGGGTCACCTTCAGGCCCGTCTCCTGGCCGGCCCGGACCTTGAAGTTGGACACGCTCTTGCGGGCCTTGCACACCAGCGGCTTCTGGCCGGTGATGGTGGACAGGTCCTTGGCGGCCATTTCAATGCGCTTCTTGTCCTGGATGGCGATGCCGACACCCATGGACACCACCACCTTCTGGAGGCGAGGCACGGCCATGGGATTGGACGTCTTGCCCTGCTCCAGCAGTTGCGGAAGCACTTCCTGCTTGTACTTTTCGAGCAACCGTGGCATGTCTTATGCATCCGTCCTCTGGCGGGTCAGCTCGTTGAGCCGCGTGCCGCCGACCGAAACGCGCTGCTTGGAAACCACCCGGCCCTTGTCGTCACGCTCGACCTGGAAGCGAACCCGCCGGCCGCGGCCGGCCTTCTCGTCCACCGGCAGCACATTGGAAATCTGGATGGGGGCTTCCTTCTGAAGCCGCCCGCCCTGCATGTTCTTGCGGCTGGGGCGCACGTGGCGGTAGACCATGTTGATGCCCTGGATCAGCACCAGGCCGCGATCGGGCATGATCCTGAGCACGCGTCCGCGCTTGCCCTTGTGATCACCGCAGATCACCTCGACCATGTCGTCGCGTCGAATATGACAGGCCATATCAGCGTCCTACCTGAAAGCCGGGCCACAGCACCGCCCGGCGAAAACGACCGCGTCCGTTCAAACGACCTCGTCGGCCAGGGACACGATCTTCATGTAACCCTTCTCGCGAAGCTCCCGGGCGACGGCACCGAAGATGCGCGTTCCGCGGGGCTCGCCCTTCTCATCCACCAGCACCACCGCGTTGTGGTCGAACCGCACGTAGCTGCCGTCGGCCCGGCGGGTGGCGTGCCTGGACCGTACCACCACGCCCCGGACCACGCGGGCCTTCTTGTTGCCGGTCTTCATGAAGTCGCTGTTGGCCAGCGCCTTCTTGACCGCGCACACAACCAGGTCGCCGACCCCGGCGGTCTTGCGTTTGGGCTTGCCGAAACGCCCGGTGCTGCCGCCGAGCACGCGGATCACCATGGCCCGCTGGGCCCCGGTGTTGTCCGCCACATCCACAACCGTCTGAAGCTGAATCATCGCCGTTATTCCGCAGATGCCTTCGCGGTCCCGCCGTCAGCCGGGATCACTTCCCGTGCTCAAGCACCTTCACCAGCCGCCACGTCTTGGTCTTCGAGATCGGGCGGCACTCCATCACCTGGACCTTGTCGCCGACCTTGGCCTCGGCCTTCTCGTCATGCACGTGCAGCGTGGTGCTTCGCTGCACGATCTTGCCGTAGGTCGGGTGCGCGACCTGGTAGGCCATGCGCACGCGAATCGTCTTGGGCGTCTTCTGGGCCGCGATCACCTCGCCGACCACCTGCCGACGCGGCTGGCGTGCACGCTGCTGAACCGTCTGTTCCGTCATCAGCTATCAACCGCCGCGCCGGTGGGTCGCGAGCGCCTCCAGATGGTACTGTTTCTGCTCAATGCCGGTCTCGCCGCGCTCCCGCATCACCGTGAAGACGCGGGCGATGTCACGCTTGGCCTTGGTCAGCAGCGTGGGATCCTGGAGCTTCTCGGTCACCGCCTGGCTGCGCAGGTCGAACAGGTGCCGCCGCAGGCGGTCCAGCTCGCTGTGCAGTTCGTCCGTCTTCAGGTCCCGGATCTCGGCAATCTTCATCGCCTGCAAACTCCCGTCCAATCAGGAAACCGCGTGACGCCGGGTCACGAACCGGCAGCGGAAGGGCATCTTGTGGGCCACCCGGGCCATCGCCCGCCGGGCCACATCCTCCTGAACGCCGCCGATCTCGTAGAGGATGGTGCCCTGCTTGACCACCGCCACGTAATACTCCGGCTCGCCCTTGCCC
>CAYVVX010000341.1:2256-6249 GCA_964455315.1 uncultured Planctomycetales bacterium
CAGCGGCTTCGACGACACCGGCTTGTGCGGGAAGACCCGGATGTACACCCGGCCCTCGCGACGCAGAAAGTGCGTCGCGCCCATGCGGCCCGCCTCGATCTGCCGCCCGGTCATCCAGCCGTGCTCCAGCGACTGCAGGCCGAACTCGCCGTACGAGACGGTATTGCCGCGATGGGCAACTTCCCGCATCCTGCCGCGCTGGCTCTTGCGGTACTTCAGTCGCTTCGGCATCATCGCCATGGAACACGCTCTCCCGAATCAGCGGCGCCGTCGCCGGGACCGCCCCTGCCTGCATTACATCCGGCCGCGCCGACGCGGTCGCGCGGCCTGCTCACCTTCCACCGGCTCGACTTCCTCGCCGAACTTGCCGGTGTAGATCCATACCTTCACGCCGATGGTTCCGTAGGTGGTCTTGGCCACCGCGAACCCGTAATCCACATTGGCCTGCAGCGTCTGCAGCGGAATCGATCCGCGGCGCTGCGTCTCGGAGCGGGCCATCTCGGCGCCGCCCAGCCGGCCGCTGGCCAGGATGCGGATGCCCTTGGCCCCGGTGGCCATGGTCGCGTCGCAGCGCATCTTCATCACCCGGCGAAAACTGGTCCGCTTCTTGAGCTGCTCGGCGATGCCCTCGGCGACCAGGGTTGCGTTCTGGTCCGGGTTCTTGATCTCGACGATGTTGACGCTGATCTTGCGGTCGATCAGCTCTTCCAGCTCCCCGCGAAGCTTGTCCACCTCGGCCCCCTTGGGCCCGATGACCAGGCCCGGCCGACCGGTGTGCAGCACCACCCGCACGTCGTTGCGGGTCCGCTCGACCTCCACCTTGGCCACCGCCGCATACGGCGGCTTGCGGTTGAGCCGCTCGTCGATGTACTTCCGCAGGCGATAATCCTCGATCAGGAACTCGCCGTAGGCCGCCTTGGGCGCGTACCAGCGGCTCTTCCAGTCCAGCGTGATGCCGGTTCTAAACCCGATCGGGTTGACTTTCTGTCCCACGCGTCAGCTCCAGTTCAGCGCTCTTCCACCGCCACGATAATGTGACTCATGCGCTTCAGAATCTCATGCGCCCGGCCGCGATCCTTCGGCCGCCACCGGCGGAAGAAGGGGCCTTCATCCACCCGGGCCTCGGCCACCCACAGCCTCCGCACGTCGGCCTCCTGCTCGTTGGCGTTGGCCACCGCGGAGTTGAGCACCTTGAGGATCAGCTTGCTGCCGCGCTTGCGGGTGAAGCGAAGGATGTCCTGGGCCTCGCCCACCCGGCGGTCACGGATCAGGTCGATGACCAGCCGGATCTTCCGCGGGCTGATTCTCGCGAAGCGGTGCACCGCCCGCCACGTCTGTTGGTATGCCACGTCTGCCACGTTACACGTCCTCGCTGCGTCCCGCTCCGCGCGGGCCGGAAGCCGGAAGCCGGCCGGTTACTTCTTACTGCCACCGTGACCCTTGAAGAGCCGCGACGGGCTGAACTCGCCCAGCTTGTGCCCGACCATCTCCTCGGCGACGAACACCCGGTGGAAGGTCTTGCCGTTGTGCACCTCGAAGGTCATGCCGATGAACTCCGGCACGATGGTGCAGCGACGGGCCCAGGTCCGGATCGGTGTGCGGATGTCGGCCGCACGGGCCTGCTGCACCTTGCGGAACAGCTTCTCCTCGACGAACGGGCCTTTTTTCAGACTTCGAGCCATGATCGAATCGCCTCAGGCGCCTGCCGGCACCGCCATCACTTCCTCTTGATCGACACCAGCCCGTAGCGGACGCTGCGGCGGCGGCGAAGAATCCGCTTGCTGGAAATCTTGTTGGGAGAGCGGGTTCGCCCGCCCTTGGCCAGTTGCCCCCACGGACTGCATGGGTGACGCCCGCCGCCGGAACGACCCTCGCCGCCCCCCAGCGGATGGGCGATGGGGTTCATCGACGTTCCGCGGTTGTGGGGCCGACGGCCCATGTGCCGCTTGCGACCGGCCTTGCCGATGCGGACGTTCTGGTGATCGGTGTTGCCCATCTGCCCGATGGTCGCCCGGCATTCGACGCGGATCTGCCGCATTTCGCCGGACGGCATCAGCAGCGTCGCCCAGTCGCCTTCCCTGGCCACCAGCCGGGCCGAGGTCCCGGCCGAGCGGGCCAGCTTTCCGCCCTGTCCGGCGGTCATCTCGATGTTGTGCACGTCCATGCCCACCGGCACCCGCTTGAGCGGCATCGCATTGCCGGTCTTGGGCTCGACGTTCTGACCGCTTTCGACCCAGTCGCCGGCCGCCAGGCCCGTCGGGGCCAGGATGTAGCTCTTGGTCTGGTCGGGGTATTCGATGAGGGCGATGTTCGCGGAGCGGTTGGGATCGTACTCGATGGCGATAACCGTGGCCCGGCCGGAGTCGTTGCGGCGCTTGAAGTCGATAACCCGGTACATCCGCTTGTGACCGCCGCCACGCCACCAGGAGGTGATCTTGCCGTGGTGATTGCGGCCGCCGGTCTTGTGCAGCGGCAGCAGCAGCGACTTGGTCGGGCGCCGACGCTTGTCGGTCAGCTCCGAGAAGTCGTTCACCGACGACTTGCGTCGCCCGGGTGAGGTCGGATTGTAGGTCTTGATCGGCATGGCGTCAGCCGCCCTCGCTCCAAAGAGCCCTTAGAACAGATCGATATGGTGTTCCGGTCGGAGCACCACCACGGCTTTCTTCCAACTTCGCGTCTGGCCCTGCGTGAAACGGTAGCGGCGGGCCTTGCCCTTGCGATTGCTGGTCCGCACCGCCAGCACCTTCACGTTGTAGATCTTCTCGACCGCCTGGCGGATCTGGGCCTTCTTGGCCTTGGCATGCACCTCGAAGGTGTACGCCCCGCCGCGAGCCGGACGCGAAGACGTGCCCTCATGGGAAATCTGGCTCTGATGGGTCCCCTTCTCGGTGACCATCGGCCGAAGAATCGTGTGGTAAATGTCCATTACCGAATTCCCTGGTACGTACGCCGTCCACTCACTCGTCGTTACCGCCCGCACGATAGGTCCGCGGGTTGGCCAGAACCGCCTCCAGCGCCGCCCGCGAGAAGAGCACCTTGCGCCGGCGCAGAATCTCGTAGGCACACAACTCGCTGACCGGGCGAACTTCCGTCCTGGGAATGTTCCGCCCGGACTTGTAGACCACCGGGTTCAGCCCTTCCAGCGCCAGCTGACAGCCGCGGTCAGCGCCCACCGCCTTGAACAGCGTGTACAGCGCCTTGGTCCTGGGGGCGGCGCCCACGCTCAGCGGATCCACCACCGCGACGGCATCCGCCTGGAGCTTGGCCAGCAGAGCGCTGTTGCGGGCCAGTTGGCGCATCTTGCGGGGCATGTCCCGCCAAGTATGCCGGGCAGCCTTGGCGAACGCCCGGCCACCGCCGCGCCGGATGGGCGAACGGACCGGACCCATGCGGGCGTTGCCGGTACCCTTCTGGCGGTACAGCTTGCGGGTCGAGCCCTGGACCATGCCGCGGCTCTTGGTCCTGGCCGAGCCCTGCCGCTGATTGGCGCGATACTGGACCACCGACTGCTTGAGCAGGTCCACGCGGACCTCCCCGCCCAGCAGGGCCTCATCGACCTGCATGGTGCCGGTCTTCTCGCCGCTCATGTTGTAAACTGGCACCTCGAACATCACGCCACCTCAACCGGCCTGACGGCATCCGCCGCGAGCCTTCACCTTCAACCCTTGGCCTTGGCCTGGCGAACCAGCACGAAAACTCCGTTGGGACCGGGCACCGACCCTTTGACCAGCAGCAGGTTCCGCTCCTTGTCAACGCCGACCAGCTCCTGGTTGCGGCTGGTCCGGCGGGCGTTGCCGCTGCGCCCGGACATCCGCTTGCCCTTCTTGACGCTCTGACCCGTGCCACGGGGAGCGTTGGCGCCGATGCCGCCCGGGGAGCGGTGCTTTCGCTCGGTGCCGTGCGACGCCGGCTGGCCGCCGAATCCATAGCGCTTCATGGCCCCGGTAAAGCCGCGACCCTTGGTCGTGCTGACCACATCCACCCAGCGGGTGC
>CAYVVX010000342.1:0-6248 GCA_964455315.1 uncultured Planctomycetales bacterium
GGTCACCTGCGTCGCCGCGCCGATCTTCCGGCATGGCGATGCGATCGCGGCGGTCAGCATCAGTGCTGCGTCGGCACGGGTGGACGAGGCCGTCGAGCACCGCTTTCGCGCAGCGGCGGTCCGTGCCGCCGCCGAGGTCACTTCACTACTTTCGAATGAACGGAGTTCGAGCCGTGGACATCACCCTGCCCATGATTCGCGAGCGCCTGTACAGCGCCGTGGTCAGCGACGCACTGGATAGCGTCGGCCGCACGCATCAATCGCCGCGCGTGCCGCTTCCGCCCATGACCGGGATCACACTGCTGGCGGGCCGGTGCCGCACCACATTGTGGGCCGACATGGCCCATCCCGATCCCAGGCCGTACGAGCTGGAGTTGCAGGCGGTCGACGGCTGCCGCCCCGACGATGTGCTCATCGCCGCGGCGGGAGGCTCGATGCGCTCGGGGATCTGGGGGGAACTGCTGTCAACGGCGGCGCGAAACAGCGGGTGCATCGGCGCGATCGTGGATGGCGCGGTGCGCGACGTGGCCAAGATGACGGAGATGGGCTTCGGCGTGTTTGCCCGCGGGACGTGCATTTACGACAGCCTTCACCGCCAGCGGGTGATCGACGTGGATGTGCCGGTGGAGATCGACGGCGTGCGGTTTGAACCGGGCGATTTGGTGCTGGCCGATGGTGACGGCGTGGTGGTGATTCCGCGGGATGTCGAGACCGAGGTGCTGCGCCGGGCGTGGGAGAAGGTCCATGCCGAGAACGTCACCCGCGACGCGATCAAGGCGGGCATGAAGGCGGTCGCGGCCTACAAAAAGTATGGAGTACTGTGATGGCAGCCGGGCACAGGCTGTTGAGGAACGGTGGCAACCCCGGGGGTGCCGGTTGCGCGCTGTTTGTCGCGCTGCTCAGCCTGATCCCCTCATCGACCATCGCCCTTGGCGAGCAACCCCTGCGCATCGCCACCTTCCAGGCCGACGTGACACCGCCGCTGGGCACACCGCTGTGCAGCGGCAACGTTCCACCGGGGATCAAGGTCATCGACCGGCTGAGCGCCCGCGGCATCGTCCTGCTCGGCAACGATGCTCCGATCGTCCTCTGCGCTGTCGACTGGGTGGGTATTGCCAACGGCGGCCATGACGCCTGGCGCGACGCGCTGGCCCGGGCCGCCGGAACCACGCGGGAGCGGGTGGCCGTGCACACGCTTCATCAGCACGACACGCCCGACTGCGACTTCACCTCCGAGGCCTTGCTCGTGCGGCACGAACTCGGTGGCAGCGAGTTTGCCCCCGGGTTCTGCCGGGAGGCCATGGAGCGTACCGCGTCGGCCGTCGCACACGCCGTCCAGCGACCGATTGTGGTTACCCACATCGGACTGGGCCGGGCGAAGGTCGACCGGGTCGCATCCAGTCGCCGAATTCTGGGCCCCGACGGGAAGGTGGCCCATGTACGCTTCACGTCCTGCAAGGATCCCGATGTGCGGGCCGCGCCGGAAGGGGTGATCGATCCTTACGTGCGCTCGCTGAGCTTCTGGGCCGATGATCAGCCGGTGGTGTCGCTGACCTGGTACGCCACGCATCCGCAGAGTTTCTATGCCCGCGGTGCGATCAGTGCCGACTTCGTAGGCCTGGCCAGGTCGCTGCGTGAGGCCACGCTGCCGGCGGTCGCACACATCCACTTCAACGGCGCCGGCGGCAACATCGGCGCGGGCAAGTACAACGATGGATCCCCGACCAACCGATTCGAACTGGCCCGGCGGCTCGCGGCCGGGATGGAATCGGCCTGGGATGCAATCGAGAAGCACCCGGTCACCGTGGCCGACCTGGACTGGGCGATGGCCCCGGTGGCCCTGCCCCCGCGCGAGGAACTGAACGCGGACCAGTTGCGGCAAACACTGGAAGATGCCGGATCTCGGCTGCGCGATCGCGTCTATGCCGCCCGCCACCTGGTCTGGCTGCGCCGCTGCGCGGAAGGCGGGCGCATCGACATCGCCTGCCTGCGCATCGGCAAGGCCTACGTTCTGCACATGCCGGGTGAACTGTTCGTTGAATACCAGCTCGCCGCCCAGGCCATGCGCCCGGATGCGTTCGTGGCCATGGCCGCCTACGGCGACTACGGGCCGGGTTACATTGGCACCACGGAAGCTTATCCGCAGGGCGGCTACGAGACCGGCGAGCCCTCCCGAACGTCGCCCACGGTGGAGCCGGTGCTGATGGAAGCGATGGAGCGGGTGCTGGCCAGGACCGCTCCGGCGAAGCAGTGAATCCGCATGTCCCGTGCCGGCGGCGGCCCTCACCAGTCGGCGACTGAGCCATCCTCGTGACGCAACTCGGGGGTCTGCCACGCCCCGTCGTAGATCAATGCCGCAAGCTTGCCTTCGTCCACGTCGATGCCCAGGCCGGGCCCGGTCGGCAGGTCCACGTATCCATCCCGAATGACGAACGGCTCGACCAGCAGATCTTCTCCCAGCGAAATGTGCTCCTGCATGAGGAAATTGGGGGTGCAGGCATCGAGCTGGAGGCAGGCGGCCAGCGAGACGGCGCTGAGCGGGCAGTGCGGGGCCACGGAGGCGTAATATACTTCCGCCATGGCGGCGACCTTGCGGGCCTCGAAGATGCCGCCCATGTGGGACAGGTCCGGCTGGAGGATGGCGGCGGCCTGCTTCTCGAGCACCTGGCGGTAGCCCCACTTGGTGAACAGCCGCTCGCCGGTGGCGATGGGGATGGAAGTGGAGCGGGCCACGGTGACCATGGTGTCGATGTTTTCCGGGAGGCATGGCTCTTCGAGGAAGAGGGGATGGTACGGCTCCAGCGCCCTGGCGAAGCGGATGGCCATCGCCGGGCTCAGCCGGCCGTGGGCGTCGAGAGCCAGGTCGATTGAACTGCCGGCTTCGTTCCGCAGGGCTTCGACGACCGCAACCGCCTGTTCCACAACGGCGGGGGAGTCGACCGGCTTGATCGCCTGCCAGGGCCCGAACTTGAACGCGGTGAGCCCCTCGGCGCGGCGCTTGCGGTAGTGCTCCAGCGCGGCCTCGGGCGTGGCGCTGCCGATCTGTCCGTAGATGCGGATGCGGTCGCGGACGGCGCCGCCCAGGAGCTGGTAGACGGGGACGTTGAGCGACTTGCCCAGGATGTCCCACAGGGCCTGCTCGATGCCGGAAATGGCGCTGCACAGGACGGGCCCGCCGCGGTAGAAGCCGCCGCGGTACATCCGCTGCCACAGGTGCTCGATCCGGCGCGGGTCCTCATCGGCAATCAGCCGGAGCAGGCTCTCGACGGCCGCGGCGACGGCCTGGGTCTGTCCTTCCAGCGTGGGCTCGCCCCAGCCGATCAGGCCGGTGTCGGTTTCGAGCGTGAGCAGGAGGTAGCGCGGCCGGATGTGGTAGAGTTGGTGACGGGCGATTCTCATGGGGGCGACGTCTCGGTGATCGGGAATGCTTTTGACGCAGATACGTGAGTGACCCACGTCGGGTCACTGGGGCGTTTCGGCAAAGGTGCCTTCCAGCAGCCGGATGTTGCGGTACCAGATCGGCGTCCAGTGGTCCTGCAGGGCGATGTAACCGGAGGAGGGCATGTTCGCGTAGGGGAAGTCAAACTTGCCGATCGGCTCGGTGAGTTTGGCGAAGTCGGTGCTGACCACCACCGTGCCGTTGAGACGAACACGCACATACGAGCCCAGGCAGGCGATCTCCATCTCGTTCCATTCGCCGGGCGGACGGGAGGCGTTGTACATCGGTGTGACCACATCGTAGATCGCGCCGGTGCTGTGCTTGTTGGGGTCGTGGCCGAAATCATCGACGATCTGGACCTCAAAGCCGGTGAACGGCGGGGCGCCCTTGTCGATGTCGAGGCTCCGCAGGCAGATCCCGCTGTTGGTCTCCCTGGCGGTCTTGAATTCCAGCCGCAGGATGAAGTCCTTGACCGGTCGTTTGTAGCGGAACCAGTGGAAGCCGTAGCCCTTGCAGGCCAGGGCGCCGTCTTCCAGGAAGAAGGCGTCGGGCTTGGGCTTGTCGGTGGTGTTCTCGTAGATGATTTCCCAGTCACCGAAGCTCCGGCCGTCGAAAATGGTGGTGAATCCTGCGTCGGGATCCTGGTCGTCGGCCGCGCCGGCCCGTGTGCCTGCTTGCTGGCTGCAACCCGTGGCCAGCAGGAGCAACATGAGGGTGGTGGCGATGCTTCCCGGAATGGAGCGTTGCATCATGGGGGGTGATCTCCGCGGATGGTTGCCAGTCGGATGCCCGACGGTCGAAGACGGTAGCCCGCCCGGGACGGAAGTGTCAAGGCAGCAGGACGCTGGGATCGTGGGGAGCCACCGCCCGACTGGCGGCCTGTGCGGCAATCCGGTACACCTGACCATTATGCACGAGAGAATCTCGATCGAGGGAATATCATGACGCAACTGGCCATCGCCGGCGCCGCCGGCAAGATGGGGCAGAGATTGATCGCACTCGCGTCGTCCGACCCGGGGCTGGAGGTCGCCGCCGCCCTGGAGATGACCGGGCACGAGCGGATCGGCGAGGACACCGGCGAGATCGCCGGGATCGGACACAGCGGGCTGCCCTTGCAGGACCGCACCGAGACCGAGTTCGACGTCCTCATCGACTTCAGCCGTCCCGCGGGCACCATGCACTGGCTGGAGTATTGCCTGGTCAGGCGGCGGGCCATGCTCATCGGCACCACCGGGCACAGCGCGGAGCAGCTCGCCCGCATCGAGGAGGCTTCGATGCAGATCCCGCTGCTCAAGGCGTCCAACACCAGCGTCGGCGTGAACCTGCTGTTCAAGCTGGCCGCGCAGGTGGCGGCCGCATTGGGCGACGATTACGATATCGAGATCGTCGAAGCGCATCATCGCTTCAAGGTGGACGCCCCCAGCGGCACGGCGGTGACCATTCGCGACGCGATCCTGAAAGCGACCGGGCGCGATGCAGCCAGGGATGTCATCTACGGGCGGCAGGGCGACACCGGCCAGCGCCCGCCGCGGCAGATCGGCATGCACGCCCTGCGGGTCGGTGACACGGTGGGGGAGCATGAGGTGCACTTCGGGACCCTGGGGGAGACGCTGACTTTGAAGCACTCAGCGCACACCCGGGACACCTTTGTAAAGGGAGCGCTGCGTGCGGCATCCTGGCTGGCGGGCAAGCCGGCGGGGCGGTACACGATGTTCGACGTACTGGGGATGTGAGCGGGCTCAACCGACGTTCAGGTCGGCCCCGATCTGCTATAATAGGGACCGTTCGGGCCGGGCCGCCGCGAAGTGCGTTCGCGGGGCGACCGGCTCCACCTTTGCGGGTCGGGCGTTGACGGAATCCTGCTTCGACATCGTGGTCATCGGCGGCGGTCACGCCGGCGCCGAGGCGGCATGGGCGGCCGCGCGGATGGGCTGTCGAACGGCCCTGGTCACCATGTGCGCCGACGCCATCGGGCGGATGTCCTGCAACCCCGCGATCGGCGGGCTCGGCAAGGGGCAGATGGTCCGCGAGATCGATGCCCTCGGCGGGATGATGGGACTCGCCATCGATGCCGGCGGCATCCAGTTCCGGCAGCTCAACCGCAGCAAGGGCCCGGCCGTGTGGGCACCGCGGGCCCAGGCGGATCGGACGCTCTACGCGGAGGCGGTGCACTCGCTGCTCCGGTCGGTGGACGGGCTGGACATCATCGAGGGGCTGGTCGGCGACCTGCAGGTCGAGGGTGGAGCCGGCGATGGAACGGTCGGTCGAGCCGAAGGGCGAATCGCGGGCGTACGATTGCAGGACGGGCGGGAACTCCGCTGCCGGGCGGCCATCGTCACCACGGGAACGTTTCTGCGCGGGCTGATGCACTGCGGCGAGGCGACCAGCGAGGGCGGGCGTATCGGCGAGGCGTCGTCGGTGACGCTCAGCGATCATCTCCGCCGATTGGGGTTCACGCTCGGGCGGCTCAAGACCGGCACGCCCCCGCGCATCCACCGCGACAGCATCAACTATGCAGGTCTGGAGACCCAGCCGGGCGACGATCCGCCGGTGCCGTTCTCGTTCCTGAACGGGCCGCCGCAACAGCGGCAGGTGGACTGCTGGATCACCCACACCAACGAGCGGACCCACGGCCTGATCCAGGCCAATATCCACCGGGCCCCGATGTACTCCGGGCAGATCGCCTCGCGCGGGCCGCGCTACTGCCCCAGCATCGAGGACAAGGTGGTCCGCTTCGCCGACAAAACCTCACACCAGATCTTCCTGGAGCCGGAAGGCTACGACCACCCCTGGATCTACTGCAACGGCA